>DPKT01000221.1:0-3022 GCA_003542385.1 Desulfomicrobium sp. | reverse complement strand
CGACTTCATCATGCTCGACGAGCCGTCCATGGGCCTGGCGCCGCTGCTGATGTACGACATGTTCCGGGCCTTGAAGGAACTCAATTCCCAGGGCATGACGCTTCTTCTGATCGAGCAGAACGCGCGCATCGCGCTGCAGTTCGCCCACCGCGGCTACGTGCTCGACACGGGGGCCATCGTGGCCTCGGGCAACGCCCGGGAACTCATGGACAACCCCGACGTGAAGAAGGCATACTTGGGCGGCTGAACCCGGCACCAACCTGTTTTCGCACGAAGCCCGGGCGCCCCGCTTGGGCTTCGTTTTTTTGACGGACCAGAACATGGATTACGACAACATCATTCTCATCGGCATGGCCGCGGCCGGCAAATCCACCGTCGGCAAGAGGCTGGCCAGGGAGTTGGGCTGGGCCTTCGTGGACACGGACCTGCTCCTGGAGGCCTGGTGGGGCGCCCCGTTGCAGGCCATCAGCGACCATCTCGGCCGCGACGCCTTCGTGCAGGCCGAGGCCGAGCAGATTAGACGCACCTTCCTCAAGAAATGCGTCATCGCAACGGGCGGCAGCGTGGTCTACAGCGCCCTGGCCATGCAGCACCTGGCGACCCTCGGGCGCATCGTCTACCTCGAATCCTCCTTCGAGGACATCGCAGGCAGGCTGACAAACCCCTGTTCCCGGGGATTGGCCATCGCCCCAGGACAGACCATCAGGGACCTTTACGACGAACGCGTCCCCCTGTATGCACGCTACGCTCAGGTGCGGGTGCGCACCGACGGCCAGGACCCCGACCAGACCTGCGCCGCCATCATCCAAGCCCTATCCGGAAACACCGAGAACCCGTCGTGACCAAGAAACTTCTGCCCGCCCAGGCCTTCCGCAAGCTGGCCGCCCTGTATGCCGACATGCAGGACGCCTATGTCCGGCACGCCGGCGCCCTGGGCCTGACCTGCGACAACTGCCCCGACAACTGCTGCACGAGCTATTTCCAGCACCACACGCGCATCGAGTGGGCCTACCTCCTGCAAGGCTTGTCCGAACTGCCGCCCGAACGCCGGGCCGAATACGAGAGAAGGGCCCGCGCCTACGTGCGCGAGGCCGGCGACGCGCTGGCCCGTGGGGAGCGGCCGCACATCATGTGCCCGCTGAACGACGACGGCCGCTGCGGCGTGTACATGCACCGCCTGATGATCTGCAGGCTGCACGGCGTGCCCAACCGCCTGCGCTACCCCAACGGGCGCAGCGTCGATTTCCCGGGCTGTTTCCGCAGCCAGGAGCTCTGCGCGTCGGCCGATTCCTTTCCCGTCCTGGACCGCACGGCCCTCTACACCCGGCTCTTGGAGCTGGAGGTGCAGTTCGTGGGGCCGGGGAAGATTCGTTCCCTGCCGCGGGTTGATCTGACCCTGGCCGAAATGATAGTCCAGGGTACCCCCCAATCGTGAAACCACGGAGACCGGCATGCACCCTCGCCTGAAGACGGCCCTCGTCCTGCTGACCCTGCTGGTGGCGTCCTGCGCGCACCTGAGCGTCGTCCACCTGGACAAGAAGCCCTGGACCCTGGGCCAGCAGGAAACCTTGGCCATGCGCTACTGGGAGTTTACCTACACGAGCCGCCTGGAGGACAACAGGCTGATCGTCACGGGCACCGCCAAACCCGTGGCCGGGGCCGTCCCCGAGTGGGCCACCTGGATTCAGGATCTCTGGATGCAGATCTACCTTTCAGACGACAACAGCCGGGTCCTGGCCAAGGATCTGCGCCTCTACCTCCCGACCGCCCTGGATCACGGCAAAGGCGTGCCCTTCGAATTTCACCTCACGCCCGAGTCCCTCGGCTCATCGGGCCCCCTCTACATCTCCTTCGGCTACCGCATGGAATTGACTGCCGAAAAGAGCACCCAAGGGACCGGCAACAAGGCTGAAGTCTTCTTCGCCAGCCAGGGCGCCCTTTTCCAGTAACCCCCCACCGGCTCAGACGACAGAAAGCCCCCTGGAGTATGCTCTCGGGGGCTTTCTGTCTTTCCCGTACCGAAAAACCGGGACGATCAGTTCATGGTGCCGCGTTCACCCTTCAACTGGACCTGGAGGGACTGCGCCAGCTGCTTGGCCCTTTCGGACTCCTTCCAGTCCCCGTAGGCATGCATCCAGTAATCGAAACCGTAGATCTTCTGCATGAGCTGCTCCTCGTGCAGGCTGACCCACGTATCGAAGAGATACATCTCCGTTGAAAACTCCTTGCTGTCCAACACCTTGATCACGGTGTTGGCGGGGAATTTCTTGCCCTCCAGATTGAGCTGGAGAAACTCGACCACGGACTGCTGAGACAATTCCGGGGAAAGAGGCTGGTCTTTCACGCGCTCCACGAGTTCCCAGTAATCAGCGAACTGGGCCTGCATCTGTTTCTGCTGCTCGTCGGTCAGCGCAATGAAAAGTTTTCCGTCCCGCTCTTCGATGAAATAATAGCGAAGCCAGAACTCGAAATGGAAAACGTTAGCCGTGTCAGTCAGAGCATTTTGAGGAATAGCCATTTTCTTCTCCCTGTACCTTGGTGATCATGAAAACATCTGCGAAAAATCAATTATGAGTACGCCAAAGCAGATCAAGATTACGTATCACGACGAATGTTGACAAAAATATTTACCGACTGTAATACTCCGCTTTACAAATACGCGATAGTTGGAGGTTTCACATGGAAGATTATGTCAAGCAAGCCCTCGAAATCGTCAAAGCACAAGCCAGTGTGCGCAACATGACCGAGGAAGAGCTGACATCCATGGTTCGTTCGTTGACCGAAGGAATCAAGAATGTCGCTGAAGGAACGCAGCCCGAGCCGGTCAAGGCTCCTTCCGCCGATGACGCCAAGAAGGCCATCCGCGAAAAGAGCATCATCTGCATGGAATGCGAAAAGTCCTTCAAGGTTCTGACCAAGCGCCACCTCGCCACCCACGGCCTCACTCCCGAGGAGTACCGGGAGAAATGGGGCTACAAGAAGGGCACGTCCCTGGTGGCCAAATCCCTGGCTCGTGACCGCC
>DPKT01000336.1 GCA_003542385.1 Desulfomicrobium sp. | reverse complement strand
ATGGGCGCGGGGTGGCGGATCTCGCGCTTGCCGGCGAAGGTCTCGGGTTCCACGCGGTGCAGGAAGGGGTGCTCGGGAGCCAGCTCCCGCAACCGCCCGATGAGCTGGTCGTACTGCGCGTCGGTGACAACGGGCGCTCCGCGGCGGTAGGCCTCGTTGTACTCGGCCAGGCGCTCGGCCAGGCGGTCGGCCTCGGACGGCAGGTTCAGGGGCAGGCTCATGCCTCGCCTCCGGCGTCCCGGCCTGCAGCCTGCAGTCCGGGGAAATTCTCGGGCGGCCCGACCGCCACCAGGGTGTCGCCGGCTTCGATGACCGTTTCGGGATGGGGGTTGAAGGTCATCTTCCCGGAGGCCTTCTCGATGCCGATGATCATGAGATTGAAGCGCGGCCGGATGCCCGAGGTGATGAGGGTCGTGCCGACCAGCTCCGAGCCGGGCCGGATCAGGATCTCCTCCATCTGCAGGTTGTGGCCCTGTGTGGCCAGTTCCATGAAATCGGTCACCGTGGGCCTCAGCATGACCTGGGCGATGCGCTTGCCGCCGATCTGGTGCGGGGTCAGCACGCGGTTGGCACCGGCCCGTTCCAGCTTGGCCACGGATTCGGGCCGGTCGGCACGGGCGATGATGGTCAGCCGCGGGTTGAACTGGCGCGAGGACAGGGTGATGTAGACGTTCTCGGCGTCCTGGCTGACGCAGGCGAACAGCCCCTTGGCGCGCTCCACCCCGGCCGCCAGGAGGAGCTCGTCGGTGGTGGCGTCGCCGGCCAGGAAGAGGTGCCCCTCGCGCTCCAGCTCGAAGAGCAGGTCGGGATCCTTTTCAAGGACGACCACGGGCAGGTCCTCCCGCCGGAACTCAGCGGCGATGACGGCCCCGATGCGCCCGTAGCCGCAGATGATGTAGTGGTCGTCCATAGAGTCGATGATCTTCTGCACCTTGCGTTTCCCCCATAAGTCGTGGAGGCGCCCCTCGACCACGACCTGCGTGAAGGCGCCCACGAGATAGGCGAAGCTGCCCACGCCCATGAGAATGAGAAAGGAGACCATGAGCCGCGCCCTGTCCGAGAGGGGATGCAGCTCCATGTACCCCACGGTGGAAAGGGTCATGACCACCTGGTAGAAACTGTCCAGCAGGTTCCACCCTTCCACCACCATGAAAATGAACAGCCCATAAATGAAGACGCCCAGCAGAAATCCGGCGCCGAGCACCAGCGGGAAAAAGGAGCCGAAACGGAACTTCACGGTCTGGTACAGACCGGTGAAACCCCTCAGGCCGGCGGAACATCCGGGCAGGAAGCGGCGCAGGAACGAACTGCGCAGTGAGCACGTGTTCATGGTCGTGTCGCCTTGGAGCCTTCCAGGCCGTAGCGTTTTTCCAGGCTCTTGATGCGGTCCCGGATGCGCGCGGCCTCCTCGAATTCGAGCATCTCCGCGGCCTTGCGCATTTCGCGGGCCAGCCTGGCCACTTCCCTGGCCGCGTTGTCCGGGCCTGGATCGTACTCCGCGGTCCGCTCGGCCGCCCGCTCCTGCTCCTTGATCTCCTGGTGCAGGTCGTACAGCACGTTCTCGGACTTCTTGCGGATGGACTGCGGGACGATGCCGTGCTCCTCGTTGTGGAGGGCCTGGCGCTCGCGCCGCCGCCGCGTCTCACCCATGGCCTCGGCCATGGAGCGGGTCACGTTGTCGGCGTAGAGCAGGACCTTGCCCCGCACGTTGCGCGCGGCCCGGCCGAAGGTCTGGATCAGGGACCGCGTCGAGCGCAGGAAGCCCTCCTTGTCCGCGTCCAGAATGGCTACCAGAGAGACTTCCGGAATATCAAGGCCCTCGCGCAGCAGGTTGATGCCCACGAGCACGTCGAACTCGCCGGCGCGCAGGGCCTGGATGATGGCCACGCGCTCCAGGGTGTCGATGTCCGAGTGCAGGTAGCGGGCCCGCACGCCCCTGGCCTGCAGGAACTCCGTCAGGTCCTCGGCCATGCGCTTGGTCAGGGTCGTGACCATGACCCGCTCGCCCGCCGCTATGCGCTCCAGGCACTGACCCATGAGATGGTCCATCTGGCCCTTGGTCGGCACGATCTCCATCTCCGGGTCGATGAGGCCCGTGGGCCGGATGATCTGCTCCACGACCACGCCCTGGGCCCGCTCCAGCTCCCAGGGCCCCGGCGTGGCCGAGACGAACACGGTCGTGCCGATTCGCTCCAGGAACTCGTCGAAACACAGGGGGCGGTTGTCCAGGGCCGAGGGCAGGCGGAAGCCGTAGTCCACGAGGGTCTGCTTGCGCGAGCGGTCGCCGTTGAACATGCCGCCGACCTGGGGCACGGAGATGTGCGACTCGTCCATGAAGAGCAGGAAATCCTTGGGGAAATAGTCCAGCAGCGTGGCCGGAGGCTGCCCCGGACTGCGGCCGTCGAGGTGCAGGGAATAGTTCTCGATGCCGTTGCAGTAGCCCAGCTCCTCGATCATCTCCAGGTCCAGCTGGGTCTTCTGCTCCAGGCGCTGGGCCTCGACGAGCATGTTGTTGGCGCGGAAATATTCGAGGCGCAGCCGCAGCTCCTCGCGGATGTCGCTCATGGCCCGGGCCAGGTTGTCGCGGTCCGAGACGTAATGGCTGGCCGGGTAGATGACGGTCTTCTGCACCCGCGACAGGATCTCGCCCGTCAGGGGGTCCGTCTCGTAGATGCCGTCGATCTCGTCGCCGAAGAACTCCAGGCGCAGGGCCTGCTCGTGCTCGTAGGCCGGGATGATCTCCAATACGTCCCCGCGCACGCGGAAGGTGCCGCGGTGCAGGTCGTAGTCGTTGCGCTCGTACTGCACGTCCACCAGCCGCCCGATGACCGACTCCATGGACACGGCCTGGCCGCGCTCCACCGGGATGACCATCTTAGCGTAGTACTCGGGCGAGCCCAGGCCGTAGATGCACGAGACCGAGGCGACGATGATGACGTCGCGCCGCGTCAGCAGGGCGTGGGTCGCGGCGTGGCGCAGCTTGTCGATGTCCTCGTTGATGGCCGAGTCCTTCTCGATGTACGTGTCCGAGTGCGGCAGGTAGGCTTCGGGCTGGTAGTAGTCGTAATAGCTGACGAAATACT
>DPKT01000250.1 GCA_003542385.1 Desulfomicrobium sp. | reverse complement strand
GACGTGTTCAGGTGCTGGGCCGAGCGGCACGGCCGGGATGCGCGCAGGGATGCGCTGCGGATGCTGGGGGAGGGGTACGAAACCAGGCTGGACCGGGGCGAACTGACGGCCCTGCGCATGGGCGAGGGCCTTGATGCCGCGGACCCGTGCTATTCCGGGGTTTCGGGCGCGCAGACGTCGCGGCTCGTCGCGAGCTTGCCCTTCCAGCCCTTGAGAACTTCCAGATAGGCGGCGAAACGCTGCCGGTCCTCTTCGTTTTCCGCCTCTTTCAGCTGCGTTTCGGCCTTGGCGATCATGACGTCGAGATATTTCGGGTCCGTGAACCCGTGCAGGATATGGCTCATTCGGTTCCTTCGGAGCGCTGTCGCACCCACTTGTCGATGGTTTCGAGATAAAGAAACGTTTCGGTGTTCTGGATGCCGCCCACGGCCGACAGGTCGTCGACCAGGAAGCGGCGCAGGTCGTTGCGCGAGGAGACGTGGATCTCCACCAGCAGGTCGAAGCGCCCCGAGACGTTGGCCACGGACTGCACCCCGTCCAGGGCGGCGATGGCGCGCATGATCTCGGCGTTGGCCCGGCCTTCCAGGCTCACGCCCACCGTGGCCGTCAGGCCGTCCTCGAAGAACATGGGGTTCACCGAGGCCGAGATGCGCAGGTACCCGCTTCTGATCATGCGCTCCGTGCGCAGCCGCACCGTCCCGTCGGACACGCCCAGCTTCTGGGCGATGCTCTTGTAGGATTCGCGCCCGTTCTTCTGCAGGGCGTCGATGATCTGCCGGTCCATCTGGTCGAGATTCAAGTCCTTTTCGCTCACGTTCTTCTCCCGCGACGCTCTTACGTGACCCCTTTCCGGCCGGCAAGGTTTTGCGGCGGCCTGGGCAGAGGGTGTGTTTCGTGCATTCAGCAATATATTGTTCTTTGATTTCTTGACAAGAAATTTTATCGCGATAAAATTACGCAAATCGAAATTTATCGGAGGGGAAGGCATGAAACGGATACTCGAGGATCTGGCGCGGCAGACGGCCGAGCTGCGGGACAACGGCCTGTACAAGGCGGAGCGGGTCATCACCTCGACCCAGGGCGCGCGCATCACCGTGGCCGGCGGCCGCGAGGTGCTCAACTTCTGCGCCAACAACTACCTCGGTCTTGCCGGCGACCCGCGTCTGACCGAGGCCGCGCACAAGGCCCTGGACCGCTGGGGCTACGGCCTGTCCTCGGTGCGCTTCATCTGCGGCACCCAAGGGGTGCACAAGGAGCTGGAGGACCGCCTGTCCGAGTTCCTGGGCACCGACGACACCATCCTCTACAGCTCCTGCTTCGACGCCAACGGCGGCCTCTTCGAGACCCTGCTCGGGGCCGAGGACGCCGTCATCTCCGACGCCCTGAACCACGCCTCCATCATCGACGGCGTGCGCCTGTGCAAGGCCAAGCGCTTCCGCTACGCCAACAACGACATGGCCGACCTGGAAGCGCAGCTGAAAGACGCGGCCGATTGCCGCTACCGCCTCATCGTCACCGACGGCGTCTTTTCCATGGACGGCAGCATCGCCGACCTGAAGGCCATCTGCGACCTTGCCGACCGTTATGACGCCCTGGTCATGGTCGACGACTCCCACGCCGTGGGCTTCATGGGCGAGAACGGCCGCGGCACCCATGAGCACTGCGGGGTCATGGGCCGCGTGGACATCATCACCGGCACCCTGGGCAAGGCCCTGGGCGGGGCCTCGGGCGGCTACACCTCGGGGCGCAAGGAGATCGTCGAATGGTTGCGGCAGCGTTCCCGGCCGTACTTGTTTTCGAACACCCTGGCCCCTGTCATTGCGGCCACTTCGCTGGAGGTGCTGAACCTGGTCCGGCGCGAGCCGGAGTTGCGGCAGAAGCTCGTGGAGAACAGCCGGTATTTCCGGAAGGCCATGACCGAGGCCGGGTTCACCCTGGTTCCCGGCGAGCACCCCATCATCCCGGTCATGCTCGGCGACGCGGTGCTGGCCCAGCGCATGGCCGCGCGGATGCTTGAGGAGGGGATCTATGTCGTGGGGTTCAGCTTCCCGGTGGTGCCCAAGGGGCAGGCGAGGATCCGGACGCAGATGAGCGCGGCGCATACGCGGGAGCATCTGGAGCGGGCCGTGGCGGCGTTCGTGAAGGTCGGGAAGGAATTGGGAGTGATTTGAGCGTGGCGGGGGAGCTTCGTTGGCGGGGGAGTGCCGGGGGGCCGGGGTCGCGGCCCGTCAAAACTCCTTCGCGGGCCTCGTAAGACGAACCATTGCTCCTGTCGGCCCCGGGCCTGCGCTTCGGGTGGGGGGCAATGGTTCGCCTAACGATGCCAGGCTCAGTCAGACAGTTGACGGGCCGCAACCCCGGCCCCCCGGCACTCCCTGGGCGATGCGGAAAGATATTTTTTGTCTGGTGAAAGAAGAAAGGAGAAGGTCATGGAAAAGATGAAGGCGCTGGTGAAGGCGAGACCCGAAGTCGGGATCTGGATGGAAGAGATCCCGGTGCCCGAGGTCGGCCACAACGATATTTTGATCAAGGTCGGCAAGACCGCCATCTGCGGCACCGACATCCACATCTACAATTGGGACGCCTGGGCCGAGAAGACCATTCCGGTGCCCATGGCCGTGGGCCACGAGTTCGTCGGCCGCATCGTGGAGGTGGGCTCCGAAGTGCGCGGCCTCAAGGTCGGCGACCGGGTCTCGGCCGAGGGGCACATCACCTGCGGCCACTGCC
>DPKT01000357.1 GCA_003542385.1 Desulfomicrobium sp. | reverse complement strand
GTCATGGGCACCTTGACCACGACGTTGGGGCCGTACTGCACGAGGTCCCGGGCCTCGCGGACCATGCCCTCGGTGTCCAGGGAAATGACTTCGAGGCTGACGGGCCCCGGCACCAGGCGGCAGATTTCCGAGGCGATCTCGCGCCAGTCGGACGCCTCCTTCGACATCAGGGACGGGTTGGTCGTCACGCCGTCCACCAGGCCCATGTCCATGGCCGCCCTGATCTCGTCCAGGTTGGCTGTATCGATGAAGAACTGCATGGTTCCCCCCTGCTCCGTTATTCCTTGATCATTTTCAGGTACTTGTCCCGGCATTCATAGCTGCAGAAACACCTGACCTGCTCCCCGTCCTTGATCCGGATGTCCGAATCCTTGGAAACGTACGTGCCGCAGACGGGGTCCTTGACCAGCACCCCTTCCTTGGCCATCTGCTCGTCGTTGTTCTTCTTGACCTCGACCTTCTTCTTCCGGTCGTTGGTCAGCAGCTTGTACAGGATGAAGCAGGCGGCGGCGATTACGAGAAACTTGAGCATCATTCACCTCGAAATGGGTTGGAGGGCTGGCGGATGAGATCCCCCTCGACGGAGTACGCGAGCCGCGACAGCCATTGTGATGGAGTGAGGCCCCGGATGCGAAGTTCCGGGGCAAGATGCATGAGCGGCACGAGGACGAAGGCCCTCTCGCACATGCGCGGATGCGGGATCTGCAGCCGGTCCGACCGCCGCTCGCGGCCGTCCAGCAGCAAAATGTCGATGTCGATGACGCGCGGCCCCCAGACCACCGTGCGCACCCGGCCCATGTCGACCTCGACGCCGGATGTGGCGTCCAGAAGCGTCTCGGGCGTCCAGGTCCCGTCCAGACGGATGCGGGCCGCGCAGTTGGCGAACCAGTCCTGGTCAGTCAGGCCCTGGGGTTCCGTGCGGAAGAACGGGGATACTGCCTCCACGGCCAGCCCCGGGACGGCGTCGAGAAGTTCCAGGGCGCGGCGCAGGTTTGCGGGCCCGTCGCCCATGTTCGAGCCCAGGCCGAGATAGGCATGGGTGACCGTGTGGTGTGCCATAGCCTGAAAAAGCTACCTTTTTCATCTTGTGCAGGCAAGGGGCCAGATGTACCTTGCCGGAAATGCACGACGAAATCGACGCCTACCTCCAGCACCTGACCGTCATCCGCGGCCTGTCCGAAAAAACCGTCGAGGCCTACGGGTCGGACCTGCTCTTCTTCCGCGACTTCATGACGGAGCTGGGCGGCAACCTCGCCTCCGTGGACGAGCACACCCTCTTCCTCTACCTCGTGCACCTGCGCCGCAAGGGTCTCAAGAACACCTCCCTGGCCCGCAACCTGTCGAGCCTGCGGGGCTTCTTCGACCATCTCGTGCAGGAGCGCGTCCTGACGGGAAGCCCGGCCGCCCTGCTGGACAGCCCCAAGCTCTCGCGCAGGCTGCCCGACGTCCTGTCCCGCGACGAGGTCACGGCGCTCCTGGCGAGGCCCGACACGTCCGACCGCCTGGGCTTCCGAGACCGGACCATGCTCGAACTCCTCTACGCCTGCGGCCTGCGCGTGTCCGAACTGGTGTCCATGACGGCCCAGGACTTCGACCCCCAGACCGGGCTCATGCGGGTGCTGGGCAAGGGCAGCAAGGAGCGCTTCGTGCCCTTGCACGACGGTGCCGTCGGCTTTCTCCTCGACTACCTTCGCCGCTGGCGCCCCCTCTTCGGCCCCAAGTGCGACGAGGCCTTCCTGAACCGCTCGGGCCTGGGCCTCTCGCGCCAGGGCGTATGGAAGATGATCCGGCGCTACGCCCTGGAGGCCGGCATTTCGCGCACCGTGTCGCCCCACACCCTGCGCCATTCCTTCGCCACGCACCTGCTCGAAGGCGGGGCCGACCTGCGCACCGTGCAGATCCTGCTGGGGCACAGCGACATCATGGCCACGGAAATCTACACCCACGTGCAGTCGGCGCGCATGATCGCCCTGCACCGCAAATTCCACCCACGGGCCTGAGATGAGTCACCCGACAACGGTCATCACCTGCCACGCCAACGCCGACTTCGACGCCCTGGCCGCCATGATCGCCGTGAGCAAGCTCTACCCCGGCGCTGCCCTGGTCTTCCCGGGCACCCAGGAGAGTTCCCTCAAGGACTACTTCATCCAGAGCGCCATGTATCTCTTCAACTTCACGACGCTCAAGGACATCGACCCGGCCCTGGTCCGCGTGCTCGTCGTGGTGGACACCCGCCAGCGCTCACGCCTGACCCACGTGGAGCCCCTCTTCGCCGTGCCGGGCCTGGAGATCCACATCTACGACCACCACCCACCCGGCGACGACGCCCTGAGCGGAGCCGTGGACGTGTACCTGCCCTGGGGCGCGACCACGTCCATCATCGTCGACATGCTCAAGGCCAAGGGCCTGACCGTGGACGCCGACGAGGCCACCATCCTGGGCCTGGGGATCTTCGAGGACACGGGCGGCTTCACCTTCAAGTCCACCACGGAGCACGACTTCGAGGCCGCGGCCTGGCTGCGGACCATGGGCATGGACCTCGACGTCATCCGCGACATCATGAGCCGCGAGCTGTCCACGGAACAGGTGGCCATTCTCTCTGAACTCATCGAGTCGGCCGCGACCCACACCATCAACGGCGTGGACATCGTGCTGACCGAGGTCTCCCTGGAGTCCTACGTCGGCGACTTCGCCCTGCTGACCCACAAGCTCATGGACATGGAGAACATCCGCGTCCTCTTCGCCATCGGCCGCATGGGCGACCGCATCCAGCTCGTGGCCCGCAGCAAGGCCCCGGAGGTGGACGTGGGCCTGGTCTGCGCATCCTTCGGCGGCGGCGGGCACGCCTACGCGGCATCGGCCTCCATCAAGGATCGCACGATATCTCAAGTAAGAGATGAGCTTTTCGCCCTGCTCTACTCCCACATCAACCCGCAGCTCGTGGTCAGGGACTTCATGTCCTCGCCAGTGGTGCGCATCGAGGCCGCGCAGACCGTGGCCCAGGCCGCGGAGGTCATGACCCGCTACGGCCTCAAGGCCCTGCCCGTGGTCGAGTACGGGGACCAGGTCTGCGGCATCATCGAGGGCAGTCTGGCGGAGAAGGCCGTGGGGCACGGGCTGGGCTCCGAGCGCGTCACCGAGTACATGCTCGAGGATTTCCAGGCCGTGTCCGAGGACCAGGATCTCTACCAGGTCATGGAGATCATCCTCGGCCGCCGCCAGCGCCTGGTGCCGGTCCTGCGCGACCACGCCATGGTCGGGGTCATCACGCGCACGGACCTCATCAATCTGATGGTCCAGGAGCCGGCGCGCATCCCCGAGTCTCTGCTCTCGGACAAGCGCCAGGAGAAGAACATCCGCCACGTGCTGTCCGAGCGCCTGCCGCGGGCCATCGTCGGCCTGCTGCAGTTGGCCGGGCAGGTCGGGCAGGACACGGGCGTGGAGGTCTACGCCGTGGGCGGCTTCGTGCGCGACATGCTGCTGGGCATCCCCAACGACGACATCGACCTGGTGGTGGAGGGCGACGGCGTGGCCTTCGCCAACGCCCTGGGCGAGCGGCTCGGGGCCCGGGTGCGGCCGCACCTCAAGTTCCGCACGGCCGTGCTCATTCTGCCTTCGGGACAGAAGATCGACGTGGCCACGGCCCGCCTCGAATACTACGAGTACCCGGCCGCCCTGCCCATCGTCGAGCTGTCGTCCCTGAAGATGGACCTCTACCGCCGCGACTTCTCCATCAACACCCTGGCCGTGCACCTCTGCCCGCCGACCTTCGGCCGGCTGGTGGACTTCTTCGGAGGACAGCAGGACATCAAGGACGGCATCATCCGCGTCCTGCACTCCCTGTCCTTTGTCGAGGACCCGACGCGCATCATCCGCGCCATCCGCTTCGAGCAGCGCTTCCAGTTCAAGATCGGCAGCCAGACCGAGCGGCTCATCAAGAACGCCGTGCGCCTGAACATCTTCCAGCGGCTCTCGGGGGCGCGCATCCGCCACGAGCTGCGCCTCCTGGCCGAGGACAGCGCGCCCGTTGACGCGCTGGTGCGCATGCGCGACCTGGGCCTCTTGCAGGAGATCAGCCCCCTGCTCCACTTTCCCCAGACCAAGGAAGCCCTGCTGGAGGAGATCGAGAAGGTCATCACCTGGTACAAGCTCCTGTTTCGCCGCGAGGCTCCGGACATCTGGATCGTCTACTTCCTGGGGCTGGTCTCGGGCTTCGACGCCCACCAGGTCCTGGCCCTGACGGCGCGCCTGCAGTTTCCGCCGCGTCGCGTCGATCTGGTCGAGTCCACGCGCCGGCAGCTGCGCTTCACGGCCATGCAGCTGGCCCAGTGGGCCAAGAACAACGGGCGGCCGGCGGACCTTTACGATATCCTCTCCCCGCTCTCCCTGGAGGGCCTGCTCTACACCATGGCCCGGCAGCGCAAGGAAGAGCTGCGCAAGGCCGTGTCCCAGTACCTGACCCACCTGCAGGACGTGCAGATCGCCGTCTCGGGCCGCGACATCGCCGCCCTGGGCCTGCCGCCCGGCCCCCACTACTCCGCCATC
>DPKT01000011.1 GCA_003542385.1 Desulfomicrobium sp. | reverse complement strand
GCTGCTCGATGAGCAGGGCAGGCACCCCGCGCAGGGCGAGGTCGCGCAGCAGGCCGGCGCCAGTGGCGCCTGCGCCGATGATCAGAACGCGGGTGTGAAGGGTGGTCATGTTCCCTCGGATGGCGTGGATGCGCCTCGATAAATGAATGAAAACGAACAAAGCGAACAGAAGGCGGCCCGAAAGACCCAGCCTCGATCCGGCGAAATCCTGCTGGTCAGCAGAGAAAAGCCATGCTAAAGGCTTTCGTGGACATTTTTTGCCTTCGTTGCGGCGCCTTCTAGCATGCACGGCCGGATTCTGCCAGATTTATTTTCTCAAAACGTCACGACACCGTTTTTTTTTGTTCGAAAACGAAAGGAGATGTCATGAGCGATGCACACGAACCCGACGGGCAGGACACCGGCGCCCGGCACGTCTCCGTCCGTCAGAGGCACGCCGAGATGATCCGCATGGTCCGCGAGACGGGGTTCGCCACCATCCAGTCCCTGGCCGAGCATTTCGGCATCACCCCGCAGTCCGTGCGGCGGGACATCAACACCCTGAGCGCCAAGGGCCTGCTGCAGCGCTACCACGGCGGGGCCGGCCCCTGCCTGAGCACGGAGAACATGGACTATCTGGACCGCAAGGTCCTCTGCCTGGCCGAGAAGAAGGTCATCGGCCGCATGGTCGCCGAGGCCATCCCCAACAAGTCATCCCTCTTCATCAATATCGGCACCACCACCGAGGAGGTGGCCCGGGCCCTGGGCGGACACAAGAACCTGCGCGTCATCACCAACAGCCTGAACGTGGCCACCATCCTCACGGGCAACCCCGAGGTCGAGATCATCGTCGCCGGCGGACTCATCCGCCATCACGACGGCGGAATCGTCGGCGAGGCTGCCATCGACTTCATCCGCCAGTTCAAGGTCGACGTCGGCATCATCGGCATCAGCGGCATCGACATGGACGGCACGCTCCTGGACTTCGACTACCGCGAGGTCCGCGCCGCCAGGGCCATCATGGAGAATTCGCGCCAGGTCTTCCTGGTCACGGACCACACCAAGTTCGGCCGCAACGCCATGGTCCGCCTGGGCAACATCGACGAGATCGACGCCCTGTTCACGGATCAGGCCCCGCCGGCCAGCGTCCTGGAGCAGATGCGGCGGGGAGGGGTGGAGTTGTACGTCGGGGAGGGGAGCGATCAGGAAAACTGAACGTTTTCGAAAAAAATAGGTCAGCTGACCAATTTTCTTTTTCAGTTGAGAAAACCATTTTCGTCTGTTACACGTTTGCGAACACGACGCCGGACGACCTGAACCCGACGGCGTCCCATTCCGCCCACGGAGGAGCCGCATGGGGCTTCAGCTTGATTCCATAGACCGCATCGTCGACGGCGAAACGCACCTCAAGGACGTTTCCCTCAATTTCGAGTCCGGCCAGCGCTACGTGCTGCTCGGCCGCACCCAGGCCGGCAAGACGTCGCTTTTGCGCATCATGGCCGGATTGGACCGCCCCACGCGGGGCAAGGTCATCGCCGACGGCCAGGACGTGACCGGGGTGTCCGTGCGCCGCCGCAACGTGGCCATGGTCTATCAGCAGTTCATCAACTACCCGTCCCAGACCGTCTTCGAAAATATCGCCTCGCCCCTGCGCATCGCCGGGACCCCCAAGGCCGAGATCGAGAAGCGGGTCATCGAGACGGCCCGCATGCTTCACCTGGAGCCGCTGCTCTCGCGCCTTCCGGCCGAACTTTCCGGCGGCCAGCAGCAGCGCACGGCCATCGCCCGGGCCCTGGTCAAGGAGGCCCACCTCCTGCTCCTGGACGAACCCCTGGTCAACCTCGACTACAAGCTGCGCGAGGAACTGCGCGACGAACTGCAGCAGATCTTCGGCCAGCGCGATTCCGTCGTCGTCTACACCACGACGGAGCCCACCGAGGCCCTCATGCTCGGCGGCAACATCATCGTCATGCACGAGGGCAGGGTGCTGCAGACCGGCCCCACCAGCGAGGTCTACGACAACCCGGCCACGACCACGGTGGCCGAGGTCTTCAGCGACCCGCCCATCAATTTCATCACCGCCGAGGTCGACACGGTCAAGGCCCACCTGCGCATCGGCATCGACCTGCCCCTGACGGGCCACCTCGCGGACCTGAAGCCCGGCACGTACAAGTTCGGCATCCGCTCCCACCATTTCAACCTGACCCGCAAGACCGAAGGGGACGTGGAGATCAGGACCGTGGTCGAGCTGGCCGAGATCAACGGCTCCGAGACATTCGTCCATTTCCACTACCGAAACCGCTCCCTGGTCCTGCAGGAGCAGGGCGTGCGGTCCTTCAAGGTGGGGCAGGAGGTGTCCGTCTTCGTGCGGCCCTGCGACGTCTACGTCTTCGGCGAGGACGAGAGGCTGGTCAGATCCCCGTCATCAACCTGCTCCGCCTGAGCGAGGCTTTTCATGGCTGAAATCATACTCGAGAACATGGCCCACAGCTACCGGGCCAATCCCAGAGGCGACGAGGACTTCGCCCTGAAGCGGCTGCACACGGTCTGGGAGGACGGCGGGGCGTACGCGCTGCTGGGTTCCAGCGGCTGCGGCAAGACGACCATGCTGAATATCATCTCGGGCCTGCTGACCCCGAGCCAGGGCAGGGTGCTCTTCGACGGCAAGGACGTCACGGCCCTGCCCCCGGAGAAGCGCAACATCGCCCAGGTTTTCCAATTCCCGGTGCTCTATGACACCATGACGGTCTTCGACAATCTGGCCTTTCCCCTGCGCAACCGCAAGGTCGGCGAGGGCGAGGTCCGCGCGCGGGTGCACGAGATCGCCGAGATCCTGGACCTGACCCCGTACCTGAACAAGCGGGCCAGCGGCCTGGCCGCCGACGCCAAGCAGAAGATCTCGCTGGGCCGGGGCCTGGTGCGCAAGGACGTGGCCGCCATCCTCTTCGACGAGCCCCTGACCGTCATCGACCCGCACCTCAAGTGGCAGCTGCGCCGCAAGCTGAAGGAAATCCACAAGCAGTTCAAGCTGACCCTCATCTATGTCACCCACGACCAGACCGAGGCCATGACCTTCGCCGACAAGATCGCCATCATGTACGACGGGTCGCTGCTGCAGATCGGCGCGCCCGACGAGCTCTTCGAGGACCCGGCCCACACGTTCGTCGGCTACTTCATCGGCAGCCCGGGCATGAACCTCCTGCCGTGCGCCGTGGAGGGCGGCGACGCCGTGCTGGATTGCGGGCGCATCCCCCTGGATCCGACCGTGGCCGCCAAGGCCGGGCAGGGCGAGTTCCGCATCGGCATCCGCCCGCTCTATCTGGAGCTCTCCGCGACGGAACAGCCGGGGTCCGTGGCCGGACGCGTGGTCTCCGTCGAGAACGAGGGGAGCAGCCGCATTGTGACCGTGGCCTCGGGTTGCTCAAAGCTCAAGGCACGCGTGCCCGAGGGGCGGCCCGTCCCGGCCGACGCCTGCTGGGCCGTGTTTCCGCGGGAGCGGACCAAGCTTTTTCGCGACCAGGTTCTGGTCAAGTAGGAGATGGGCATGGAAAAATGGGAAAACAACAGGGCCTGGTTTCTGATCCTGCCCGTCTTCGTCATCGTGGCCTTCAGCGCCGTGGTGCCCCTCATGACCGTGGTCAACTACTCGGTCCAGGACATCCTCGGACCGGGGCAGCGCATCTTCGTCGGGGCCGAGTGGTTCCGGGACATGCTGACCAACTCGCGCCTGCACGACGCCCTGATCAAGCAGCTCATCTTTTCCGGGCTGGTGCTCCTGATCGAGATCCCGCTCGGCATCGCCATCGCCCTGACCATGCCCCAGAAGGGCTGGACCGCCTCGGCCTGCCTGGTCCTCCTGGCCCTGCCGCTGCTCATCCCCTGGAACGTCATCGGGACCATCTGGATCATCTTCACCCGGCCCGACATAGGCCTCCTGGGAGCGACGATAAACGGCCTGGGGTTGACCTTCGATCACACCGGCAATCCTCTCCATGCCTGGATCACGGTCATGCTCATGGAGGTCTGGCACTGGACGCCGCTGGTGGTCCTGCTGGCCTACGCGGGTCTGCGCTCCATCCCGGACGCCTACTATCAGGCCGCCAAGATCGACGGGGCCAGCCGCTGGGCCGTGTTCCGCTTCATCCAGCTGCCCAAGATGCGCGGGGTTTTGACCATCGCCGTGCTGCTGCGGTTCATGGACAGCTTTCTCATCTACGCCGAGCCCTTCGTGCTGACCGGCGGCGG
>DPKT01000010.1 GCA_003542385.1 Desulfomicrobium sp. | reverse complement strand
AGGTGACCACGTGCCCCGGCCCCTGCAGGCAGCCCTCACCGCGCCCCCTGACGCCCAGCACGGCGGCCAGCTCGCGGGCCACGGAGGGTTTTTCGGCGATGATCAGCGTTCTGGGCACGGGCGTTCCGTTCGAGGGCGGTCGAGAGTCTTGGTGAAGTGCATCGTCATGGGACGGCTAGGTACGAAAAAATCCCCGCGCACGCAAATGCGCGGGGATTGGCCGTCAAGGAGGGCGGGCCGTCTCAGGCGAACAGTTCCGGACGGCCGGTGATCTTGCGCACCAGGTCGCGGTAGTCCTGGGAGCCGTGGGAGCCGGGGGCGTACTCGTAGATGGTCTTGCCGTAGGCCGGGGACTCGGACAGGCGCACGTTGTAGCGGATGGGCGTGCAGACGTACTCGCCGTACAGGTCCTTGAGCTTGTCCAGGATGGCGTCGGGGTTCTTGATGCGCTTGTCCAGAAAGGTCGGCAGGATGTAGTTGAGGGTCACGTCGGCGCGGTATTTCTGGATGGACGACAGGCTCTTCAGGAACTCGACGAGGCCCTGCAGGGTCATGACCTCCAGGGAAACGGGCGTGATGAGTTCGTAGACGTAGAAGAGCACGTTGACCGTCAGCGGGTCCCAGCCCGGCGAGGTGTCGACGATGACGTAGTCGTAGTCCTTTTCGATGGGTTCGAGGGCCTCGACCAGGGTCAGCTCGCCGCCGAAGTCCTTGCGGTCGATGAGGCGCTTGATGCCGGCCAGGGAGCGTCCGCCGGCCAGGAGCCAGAGGTTTTCCCGGGCCTGCACGATGGTCTCCTCGGGCGGCAGTTCGCCCGTGACCAGCTCCGTCAGGCCCGCCTTGGGCTTCATGCCCAGGACATAGGCAGCCTGCCCCTGGGTGTCCGTGTCGACCAGAAGCACCTTGTACCCGGCCAGGGCCAGGCCTGCGGCCAGGCTGACGGCCGTGGTGGTCTTGCCCACGCCGCCCTTGCTGAGGGTCACCCCGATCCGGCGGGCCTTGGGTTTCTCCGGCTCGGCCGCAGCCGGCTCGAACAGCGGGAAACGGTGCCCGCAAGCCCGGCACTGGGCGACCTTGGCCCCGGCCGGGATCTTTGATTCATCGACGTTGTGCTCTTTTCTGCACTGCGGACAGATCACCTTCATGAACAGCCTCCGCCGTTACTCAATTTTTCCGAGGATGGATTTGACAAGGGGGCCATCGAGGCCTTTCTCCTCGATCTCCCGCAGCAGTTGGTTGACCGCGTGGTTGACCAGATTGGACTTGGACGCTTTGGATTTCGACCCTTCGGGCAGAAGCCGCAGGAGGATGTCCTTGGCCTGGGTCAGGCCGTCGAAGACGTCCTCGCGCAGATAGTGGGTTGTTTTTCTTTTGCTGTTGGCCTGTCTGCGTTTGAGGGGCAGGAGCTTGGCCTTGTTGCAGGGCGCAGCCTTAGGCAGGCAGACCCTGATGAGGGCTTCCAGTTCCTCCAGGCCCGAAACGGGCCCCGAGCCCTGTTCGCCCCGGAACAATTCGTCGAGGATGTCGGGATGTGATCGTCCGTTCATGTGCGACCCCGATTCAGGAGGATTTCGCGACAGCGCCCAGGACCGATGTCTTGATTTCGGATATGACCCGCGTCATCCAGTCGATGTAGCCGGAGTCGTGGGTGTGGATGATCTCCATGCCGCAGATGAGGCTGTCGCCTTCATAGGGCGAAATGTGCACCACCCGGACATCGACCAGGAACGTCTTGTCGGGGAAGGTGATCCGGACGCTCTCCAGGACGGCGCCGACGCTGAAGTCGTCGGGACTTGTCACGGCAAGGCCGACCCCGTACATGGAGAGGTCCTTGACCGCGTGTTTCCGCCCGCCGTGGTCCAGGGTGACAAGGCCCTGCGGGATGGGCACGCGGAAGGCTTTGCGGACGAAGTGCTTCTCCTCGTTTTCGCTGGCGATCAGCAGGCTCGAATCGTCCCCTGCATCTTGTCCCGGCTTGCTGCTCATGCGACACCTCCAAAGACCGTGGCTGAAGTGACCGTGAACCCTGGTCCTGGCGATCACGGCGCGGAACTACTGGCAACGATGTATCATTGCCCTTGATTTCATTCAAAATCAATCCCTCAGGACGGTCGAATCCGTCAGGATGACATCCTCTGTTCCGGCAGAAACTCAGGTAAACTATGTACAGATTAAAAATTGTCTGCGTCGGCAGAACCAAAAAGAAATACTGGGCCGAGGCCATCGGCCATTATGCGAAAATGCTCGCTCCCATGGTTCGCGTCGACGCCGTGTCGGTCAAGGATTGCCCCAATGCCGGGGGTGAGGAGAGAAAACGGGTCGAGTCCGAACGCATCCTGGAGAAGGTCGGTCCGCGCGACACCCTGGTTGCCCTGCACGAGACCGGCCGGCTCATGGACTCCCGCGATTTCGCCGCCTTCGTGCGCCCCCTTTTCGAAAGCCCGCAGGGCGAATGCTGCTTCGTCATCGGCGGCGCCATGGGCCTTTCTCCGGAACTGCTCTCGCGGGCCAACTTTCTGCTGAGCCTGAGCCCCATGACCATGCCCCACGAACTGGCCCAGGTGGTGCTCTACGAACAGCTCTTCCGGGCCATGACCATTCTGGCCAACAGGACGTACCACTACTGAGGGCAGGTACGTAGGCGCCTCGCATAGTCACCCTGCCGCTTCAGCGTCCTTCCCTCATGGTGCTTCCCGGTACGCAATGCCGTGCCCGGCGAGCCCTGAGCCGAGTTCCGCATACGCCGCGTCCAGCAGCCCCTCCCGCTCCCCCGCCCCGCCGCCGGTGACGGTCAGGGTGATGTCCAGCTCCGGGCTTTCACCGACCGTCGTGGCCAGGGACTTGATGTAGACCCTCGGGTGTCTCGGCACCACCCGGCCCAGGACCGGTTCCAGGATGGATTCGTCGTTGCAGCGTACGCGCAGGGTCCTGGACAGGGAGCCGCCGGCCCCGAACGTGCGGTCCAGAAAGTCCTGCAGGGAGGCCTCGATGATGCCCTTGAGCTCCGACGGCACGCCCGGCAGGGAGATGATGGCTGTCCGCCCGACCTGCAACAGCACGCCGGGCGCCGTCCCGCCGGGATTGTACAGTGGAATCCCTCCTTCGGGCAGCCAGGCCATCTTCTCCCTCCCCGGGTTGAGGCCGCCCTGCGCCATGACGCCCATGGCGTGAAAACGGTCGTACTGCTCCCTGACCATGCGCAGGGCTTCCTCGTTCAGACTAAGGGGCAGGTCGGCTCCCTTGGCCACGGCGGCCAGGCTCAGGTCGTCGGCCGTGGGGCCCAGCCCCCCGGAGGTGAAGATGACGTCGGGGCCGCGTTCAAGGGCCCGGCGCACCTCTTCGGCGATGACGTCCAGGTCGTCGCGCAGCATGGTCCCGCGCGACACGTGGCCGCCGCGCGAGTTGACCAGATGGCAGAGCCAGCTGGTGTTGGTGTCCTGTATGTCGCCGATGAGGATTTCGTTGCCGATGACCAGGATTTCGACGATGGCCGAATACGACATGATGCGCTCCCGTGATGGATTCCAACGGATACAATGGCGAAGGCCGCAGTCAATTCTCATACATGCCAACTCCCCTGCGCGCCAACAAAAAAGGGAGCGCCCGAAGACGCTCCCTCGCATGTGCCGATTGTTCGGAACCTATTTGACCTTGCCGGCCTTCCAGGCTTCGATGAGCTTGTCGTAGTCGACGGTCTCGCCCTTGGGCTTCTCGTTCTCAAGCTTGGGCTTGGGAGCGCCGGGCTGGTCGAGCCAGTACTTCTCGTCCTGGGGCTTGTTCATCTTGGGACCGCACTCGCCCTGGACATTGGCGCGCTCCAGACGCTCCAGGATCTTGTCCTGCTCGGCGGCCAGGTTGTCCATGGCGGTTTCGGGGGTCACTTCGCCGGACACGGCTTCGCCGATGTTCTGCCACCACAGCTGGGCCAGCTTGGGGTAGTCGGGCACGTTGGTGCCGGTGGGCGTCCAGGCCACGCGGGCCGGGCTGCGGTAGAACTCCACCAGGCCGCCGAGCATCGGGGCGCGCTTGGTGAAGGACTCGTGACGGATGTCGGAGTCGCGGATGGGGGTCAGGCCGACGTGGGTCTTCTTCAAGGACGTGGTCTTGGAGACGCAGAACTGGGCGAACAGCCAGGCGGCCTTGCGGCGGTCGACCGGGGTGCTCTTCAGAAGGGTCCAGGAACCGCAGTCCTGGTAGCCGAGCTTCTGGCCTTCTTCCCAGTACGGGCCATGGGGGGACGGGGCCATGCGCCACTTGGGCGTGCCGTCGTCGTTGACCACGGGCGTGCCCTTCTCGACCATGGAGGCCGTGAAGGCGGTGTACCAGAAGATCTGCTGGGCCACGTTGCCCTTGGCCAGGCTCGGCAGGGACTGGTAGAAGTCCATGCCCAGGGCGCCGGGAGGCGCGTAGAGGCGCAGCCAGTCCATGTACTTGCGCAGGGCGTACTTGGCGGCCGGCCCGTTGGTGTCTCCGCCGCGGGCCACGCTGGAACCGACGGGGCGGCAGCCGTCCACGCGGATGCCCCACTCGTCAACAGGAACGCCGTTGGGGATGCCCTTGTCGCCGGCGCCGGCCATGGACAGCCAGGCGTCGGTGAAACGCCAGCCCAGGTCCGGGGCCTTCTTGCCGTAGTCCATGTGGCCGTAGATGGCCTTGCCGTCGATTTCCTTCACGTCGTTGGTGAAGAATTCGGCGATGTCCTCATAGGCAGACCAGTTGACCGGCACGCCAAGTTCGTAGCCGTACTTGGCCTTGAACTTTTCCTTGAGCTCGGGCCGCTGGAACCAGTCGTAACGGAACCAGTACAGGTTCGCGAACTGCTGGTCGGGCAGCTGGTAGAGCTTGCCGTCGGGGCCCGTCGTGAAGGACTTGCCCATGAAGTCGTCGATGTCCAGGGTCGGCAGGGTTACGTCCTTGCCTTCGCCAGCCATCCAGTCCGTCAGGTTGACGACGGCGCCGTAACGGAAATGGGTGCCGATGAGGTCCGAGTCGTTGACGTAGCCGTCGAAGACGTTCTCGCCGGACTGCATCTGGACCTGCAGCTTCTCGATGACGTCACCTTCCTGGATCAGGTCATGGGTGACCTTGATGCCGGTGATCTCGTAGAAGGCCTTGGCCAGGGTCTTGGACTCGTACTCGTGGGTCGGGATGGTTTCGGAGACGACCTTGATCTCCATGCCCTTGAAGGGGGCGGCGGCCTTCATGAACCATTCCATTTCCTTCATCTGCTCTTCCTTGCTGAGCGTCGAAGGCTGGAACTCCTCGTCGATCCATTTTTTCGCCGCCGCCTTCTGGGCCGCCTCATCGGCGAAGCCAAGGCTGGTGACGCCCAGGAATGCCACCATGAGCATCCCGGTCAAGAGAACACGTCGAACTTGCATACGGACCTCCATTTGCGGTTATTCCAACAAACCCCAAAACGCCGCTTCCGTTCCTTCCCCGGACACCGCGCAGGTGCCCTGATCTCAGCCCCAGCGCATGACGGTGGCGAGGAAGGCGACGGATATCACTGTAGCGATCCAGACGGCCAGATCCGTCAGGCCAAGCCAGGCCAGATGGATGTAGGCGCTGCCCAGAAGGCTGATGAACAGACGGTCCCCGCGGGTGGTGACGATGGGCAGGAAACCCCGGCGCGCGATGCTCGGGGACAGGATCTGCCACACGGTCATGCCGGCGAGCATGAGCACGATGAAGCCGAAGAACGACGCGGTGACCGGCGTCCAGGCCATCCAGTCGATATTCATGACAACCCTCCTAGACCCGGCCCAGGGCGAAGCCCTTGGCCAGATGGTTGCGGACAAACCAGATGACCAGGGCGCCGGGCACGATGGTCAGGATGCCGGCCGCAGCCAGCAGGCCCCAGTCCAGGCCCGAGGCGCTGACCGTGCGGGTCATGGTCGCGGCGATGGGCTTGGCCACGGTGGTGGTCAGGGTGCGGGCCAGGAGCAGCTCGACCCAGCTGAACATGAAGCAGAAGAAGGCCGTCACGCCGATGCCGGCGCGGATGAGCGGGATGAAGACCGACAGGAAGAAGCGCGGGAAGCTGTAGCCGTCGATGAAGGCCGTCTCGTCGATCTCGCGCGGCACGCCGGACATGAAGCCTTCCAGGATCCAGACCGCCAGGGGCACGTTGAACAGGCAGTGGGCCAGGGCCACGGCGATGTGCGTGTCGATGAGGTTGAATGTCGAGTAGAGTTGGAAGAACGGCAGCAGGAAGACCGCCGGCGGGGCCATGCGGTTGGTCAGCAGCCAGAAGAAGACGTGCTTGTCGCCGATGAAGCGGAAGCGCGAGAAGGCGTAGGCTGCCGGCAGGGCCGTGACCAGGGAGATGACCGTGTTGATGGACACGTAGATCATGGTGTTGATGTAGCCCGAGTACCACGACTGGTCCGAGAAGATCTTGGCGTAGTTCTCCAGGGTCATGTCGTGGGGGAAGAACTGGAAGGAGCGCATGATGTCCGCGTTGGTGCGCAGGGACATGTTGAGCATCCAGTAGATGGGCAACAGCAGCAGCGTCAGGTAAAAGACGAGGACGAAGTGGCGTTTTCTCATGACTTGTCCCCCGTGCCCACGGCCTGCAGGGCCTGGTAGAACAGCCAGCAGAACAGCAGGACGATGAGGAAGTAGATGATGGAGAAGGCCGCGGCCGGCCCGAGGTCCATGGCCGTGGACAGCTTGACCAGGTAGATGGACAGGAAGGTCGTGGCGTTGCCGGGGCCGCCGCCGGTCAGGACGAAGGGCTCGGCGTAGATCAGGAAGCTGTCCATGAAGCGCAGGAGCACGGCGATGGTCAGCACGCCGCGCATCTTGGGCAGCTGGATGAAGCGGAACACGGCCCAGCGGCTGGCGCCGTCGATCTTGGCGGCCTGGTAGTAGGCGTCGGGTATGGAGCGCAGGCCGGCGTACGCCAGCAGGACCACCAGCGGCGTCCAGTGCCAGACCTCCATGAGCATGACCGTGACCCAGGCGTCCAGGGGATTGGCCGTGTGGTCGAAGGCAATGCCCAGGCTGTTGATGCTCGCGCCGAAGAGGCCGATGTCCGGCCGGGTGAAGATGATCCAGATGGTGCCGATGACGTTCCAGGGGATGAGCAGCGGCAGGGCCAGGAGGACCAGGCAGGCCGAGGCGGTCCAGCCCTTCTGGGGCATGGTCAGGGCGATGCCGATGCCGAGGGGAATCTCGATCAGAAGCACCAGCCCCGAAAAGATGAGCTGCTTGACGAGGGCATCATGCAGCCGCGAGTTGGTCAGCATGTCCCGGAACCACTCGGCCCCGACAAAGATGCGCTGCCCCGGCCCAAGGATGTCCTGGACCGAGTAGTTGACCACGGTCATGAGGGGCACCACGGCGCTGAAGGCCACGATGACGAAGACGGGCAGGATCAGGAACCAGGCCCGGTTGTTTTCCCATTTCTCCACGCCTACCTCCTACTTGACCAGGGCCTGGTCGCGAAAAAGCTTGGTCCGCTC
>DPKT01000060.1 GCA_003542385.1 Desulfomicrobium sp. | reverse complement strand
CCCGCGCCGACGTCATCGTGCGCGGCATCCGCCTGCCCCAGGCCCTGGCGGCCATGGTCGCCGGCGGCGGGCTGGCAGTGTCCGGGGCGGTCATGCAGGCCATCCTGCGCAACCCCCTGGGCTCGCCCTTCACTCTGGGCATCTCCCACGCCGCGGCCTTTGGGGCGGCATTCGCCGTCATGGCTCTGGGCTCGGGGCTCATGACCTCCGGGCGGACCGCCGTGACCATCACCAATCCTTACGTGACCACCCTGGCCGCCTTCGCGGCAAGTCTCCTGGCGTCGGGCGTCATCGTGGCCATCTCCCGCCTGCGCGGAGCCAGGCCGGAGACCATGGTCCTGACCGGCGTGGCCCTGGGGGCATTGTTCACGGCCGCGACCCTGTTCCTGCAGTATTTCGCCACCGACGTTCAGCTCGCGGCCATGGTTTTCTGGACCTTCGGGGACACGGCCCGGGCCACCTGGGGTGAACTGGGGCTCATGACCGCGGTCGTAGGGCCCGGCTTTTTCTATTTCTGGGCCAAGAGCTGGAACTACAACGCCATGGACGCGGGCGACGAGACGGCCAAGGGGCTCGGGGTGCGCGTGGAGCGGGTGCGCATCGTCGGCATGCTCCTGTCCAGTCTGGTCACGGCCGTGCTCATCGCCTTTCTGGGCATCATCGGCTTTGTCGGCCTGGTGGTGCCGCACATGTTCCGACGCATCATCGGCGCGGACCACCGTTTTCTCCTGCCGGCATCCCTGGTCGGCGGGGCTCTGCTGCTCCTGGCCTCGGACACCGCGGCCCGCCTGATTCTGGCGCCGCACCTCCTGCCCGTGTCCGTGCTGACGGCGTTCCTGGGGGCGCCCACCTTCCTGTATCTCATCGTCAGGGGGAAGCGGGCATGATGCTTTCCGTGTGCGGCGTCCGTTTTTCCTACAACGGGCACCCGGTGCTGCGCGATGTGGATTTCCGTCTGGACCGAGGCGAAATGCTGGCCATTCTCGGGCCCAACGGGGTGGGCAAGACCACGCTCCTCAAGTGCATGAACGCCATCCTTCGCCCTGGGGGAGGCTCCGTGCTGGTGGAGGATCGCGACATTTTGAATCTGTCCCCATCCGAAATCGCCAGGGACGTGGCCTATGTATCCCAGAAAAGCGAAACCTCGCGGCTGACGGTCTTCGACGCGGTGCTCATGGGCCGCGCCCCGCACATCCGATGGCGCACCAGCGAGGACGATCTGGGTAAGACCGAGGCGGTCATCCATACCCTGGGCCTGTCGTCCATGGCCATGCGCAACATCGACACCCTGAGCGGCGGGGAGCTGCAGAAGGTCTGCATCGCCAGGGCCCTGGTCCAGGAGCCGTCTCTGCTGCTTCTGGACGAACCGACCAGCGCCCTGGACCTCAAGAACCAGGTCGAGATCATGTCCCTCGTCCGCAGGGTGGTGGACGAGCACCGCATCGCCGCGGTCATGAGCATGCACGACCTGAACATGGCCCTGCGCCATGCCGACAAGGCCGTTTTTCTCAAGGGCGGGAGCATCCACGCCATGACCCCTGTCGCCGGCGTGACCGCCGACGTCATCAGCGACGTCTACGGGCTGCCGGTCTCCATCCACCATCTCGACGGCCAGCCCGTCGTCATTCCCACAACCTGAGGAGAGAAATCATGTCCTGTCAGTTTCCCCGGGAGCGCATCGACGCCACCATCGCCTTTCACGGCCACAGCTGCCCCGGCCTGGCCATCGGTATCCGCGCCGCCGAACTGGCCCTGCGCGAGCTGGACAACCCCACGGATTCCGAGATCGTGGCCGTGGTCGAGACCGACATGTGCGGTGTGGACGCCATCCAGTTTCTGACTGGCGCGACCATGGGCAAGGGCAACCTCATCCACCGAGATCACGGCAAGATGGCCTTCTCCTTCTTCCGGCGCGAAAGCGGCAGGGGCTTCCGTGCCCTGCTCAATCCGGCGGCCCGCGGGGGAATGGACGACGAGATGGCCGAACTGATGCGCAGGAGCGGCGACGGCACGGCCACGGACGAAGACCGCCGGCGAATGGCGGAACTGCGTTCCGGTCTGCAGCGGAGGTTCATGGAGCTGCCCCTTGACGAGATGTTTGTCGTCACGCCCGTGGAGAAGGGCGCCCCCCGCCCCCCGAAGATCCTGCAGAGCCTGGCCTGCGACCATTGCGGGGAGAAGACCATGGAGTCGCGCACGCGGCGTTTCGCCGGCGCCACGCTGTGCATCCCCTGTTTCCAGCTGGTCGAGCAGAAGATCTGATCCCCGGCGGGGCAGTCCGCCCCACCGAGTCGTGTTTTTCAGTGCGGCGCGTCGAAAGGCGGACCGTTCGGGTGTCGTGTGGGCGGGTGCGCCCGCAAGTGCTACGAAAAATAAAAAAGTATCTACATTATGTTATTATTACAATATAGGTATTCTAAGGAGGGTGTCATGGGTGTTCGGAGTTTGGCGGCGGCGCTGTGCGTTGTCGTGGCGCTGGCGGGAGGCGCCTGGGCCGGGGAAGGGGAAGCCGTTCTGGAAGAAATGACTGTGGTGGGGGAGAAGCTGGTCACTCCCACGCGTCAGACCAACGAGCAGGTCTACACGGGCACGGAGATCACCCGCAGCGGCCTGAAGTTGTCAGGGACCAGGGCCGAGACCAGCGTGTTCGAGGCCATGGGTGCCTTGCCGGGCGTGCAGGTGGAGAGCGTCGACCCCTTTGGCCTGGCGGCCGAGCAGAAGAACACCCGTGTACGCGGCGTACGTGGGTTTCTGGGTTCCATGACGGTGGAGGGGGTGCCCAACTGGGGCGGCAACCCCATGGGGCCGCGTGAGTACATCTATGACATGGAGAATTTCGAGAGCCTCGCCATCTACAAGGGCGCCATCCCGGCCGGCCTGGGCACGGGCGTAGGGGCGCGCGGGGGCGCCGTGGAACTGCGGCCACGCTGGCCCGAGGAGGAACCGGGGCTGGACCTGAATCTCTCCGTGGGTGGCAACGCCTACAGCCGGGCCTTCTCGCGGGTGGACAGCGGGCGGCTGTGGCCCTCGGACACGGCCTTCAGCGCTTCGGCCTCCTGGACCGACGCCGAGAAATGGAAGGGCCCCGGCGATCTGGGGCCGCGCGTGAACGCGAATTTCATGGTCGACCAGCCCTGGCGCGGGGAGGATTCCATCCGGGTCTGGGTCAACCACAATCATGTGGAGCAGGACCTCTACCGATCTCTCGGTTACGACGACATCCGTGACCTGCACGGGAACTATCGGGCGGACTTCAACGAGTCCCTGACCGGCGTGAAGGGGCAGGACATCCTCTATTACGAAAACAACAGGGCGGAGCACGAGAACACGGATATCCTGGCCGTCATCCCCTTCACCTTCAACGAGACCTTCAAGGCGACCTTCAAGCCCTACTACTCCGTTGAGAACGCCGACATCTACCAGGGCATGGCTTCCCAGGGCGGCGTCGTGCAGAAGCGCATGCGCGACATCGAGCGCCTCGGCCTGCTCTCGCAACTGGATACGGACCTGCAGCTTGCCCGCCTGTCGGTCGGGCATCTCTTCGAGTCCGGCGACATGCAGATCAACACGGACATCTTCCATCCGACCAGCGGGGAATTCATCAACCACAGCATCCGCACCGAGAACGACGGCAACGGCTACGTGAACAGTCCCTTTGCCACTCTGGCCGGGGCTGCGGGCATCCTGGACTGGCAGGTCGGCCTCAAGTATTTCCGCTACGACGAACCGGCCAGCAAGGGCTACACCTCCGTGGCCGGCGTCCTGACCGAAGCTCCGGACCTGGCCCGCGACTCGCGCGTCTACGACGTCTGGCTGCCCAGCGCCGGCGTGAGCCTGACCCTGAACGAGACCTTCCAGCCTTACGCCAGCTACGGCCGCAGCCATATCCGGCCGTATTCGTACGTGCCGCTGATCAACCTGTACAATTCCAAGCGGGCCAAGTTCCAGGCCGCGGGCGTGACCCTGGAGGAACTGTTCGACGGCTACGACATGGAGACCTCGGACAATTTCGAACTGGGCCTGCGCATCACCGGCGAACGTTTCGACATCACACCGGTTGTGTTCTACTCAATACACGACAACCTGCTGACGACGGTCTACGACCCGCGCGTCGGCGAGAGCTATGCCCAGAACGTGGGTGAGGCCACGGGTTACGGCGTGGAAGTGGAGTCCAACATCTATGCGACCAAGGATCTGACGGTCTTCGTCAACCCGTCATACACGCGCCTGACCTACGCCGACGACCTGACCTACCAGGGCAGCACCCTCGAAGCCGAGGGCGAGCAGGTCGTGGACACCCCGCAGTGGATGGTCAAGGCCGGCCTGGTCTGGAAATACATGGGTTTCGAGGTCGTCCCGAGCGTGCGTTACATGGGCGAGCGCCACGGTGACGTGGAGCACGAGGAGCGGGTCGACGACTACGTGGTCGGGGACCTGAGCGTGAAGTACGTCCACAGGGACCTGGATTTCGCAGACGGCATCCGCTTGTCCCTCGATCTCTACAACCTCTTCAATACGGAATATGTGTCCATGATCAACGCCTCCGACGACACCCGGGAAGGCGGGGCGGGCTACTATGTCGGGGCGCCGTTCACGGCGGTCTTCAGCGTGGGGCTCGAGTTCTGAGGCAGTGCGGACGACAGCCATCCGGGTCCCGCGTTTCCGCAAGGGATCGCGGAATCCGTTCCTGTTAGCCGCCCCAGATTTCCCGGTGCACAAGCTCCGGCCGGAATCGGTCCAGGGCCTCGAATGGTGTCGCGGGCCAGCCCAGGGGGACGAGGGAGAAGGGAAGGATATGGTCGGGGAGGCCAAAGAGCCTGCGGAAGCCGTCCATGCGGTCCTGCTCCGGGTAGATGCCGACCCATACGGTTCCGAGCCCCAGGCCGCGGGCGGCCAGGAGCATGTTCTGGGTGGCGGCGCTCAGGTCCTGTACCCAGAAGGTCGGCCATTTCTTGCCGTCGGGGTCGCCGCAGGCGAGGATGGCCAAGGGGGCCTGGGCGACCATCTTGGCGTAGGGGTGGAAGGTGGGAATCGCTTCGAGCCGCGCCCTGTCCGTGATCACGACGAAACGCCACGGCTGCTGGTTGCCGGCCGAAGGCGCGGCCATGCCGGCGCGGAGGACGGTTTCGATCATCACTTCGTCCACGGGCGTGTCGGTGTATTTGCGGATGCTGCGCCGCGTGTGGATCGCGTCGAGAAGTTCCATGATGTTCCTCCGTGCTGCAGGTTGCGTGGCCGGGCCCGTCTTCCGGAGCTGAAACAGCGTGCCCGTTGACGGGGAATGCGTCGAGCCCGTCAGTTCTGTGCCTTCTTGAGCTCTTGCATGGCCTTGACCAGGGGGCCCAGATCGGGCCGGGAGTTTATGTCGTGCACGTCGATGTAGCGGATGATGCCCTGCTTATCGATCAGAAAAAGCGACCGCTCGGCCTCGCCCGTCGAGCGCAGGATGCCCAGGGCGTCGGCCAGCCTGCCGTGGGGGAAGAAGTCCGAGGCCACCGGGAACCACACGCCGCCCATTTCCTGTACCCAGGCGTGCAGGGTCGGCACGTTGTCCACGCTCACGCCGACGAGCTGCGTGTCGGTCTGGTCGAACAGGTCCTGCACGATGTTGTAGCCGGGCCACTGCCCCGAGCAGACCGGGGTCCAGGCCGCAGGCACGAAGGACAGGGCCACGTTTTTCTTCCCGCGGAACTGGGCCAGGCTGATCGTGCCTCCGTCGATGGTCCGCAGGCTGAAGTCCGGGGCCGGGTCTCCGATCTTGACTTTCAGGGTGCTGTCCAGCGGCTTCAGTTCGCCCACCTCGAAGAGATGGTTCTTGGGGATGCCCGAGCCCTGGGCCATGGCGGTGAGCGGTGCGCCGCAGAGCAGAACCGCGGCGAGAAGGAAGGGGATGAGATGTCGTGACATGGGTCTACCTCGCGGCGTTGCTCGCTTTCAGGGCATGGTCCAGAAACGAGGAGGCGGATTCCATGCGGCCGAGCAGGGTATCGGCGACGATGATTTCCTTCTTCTGCGCATCGAGGTCGAGGACATAGAAGAAGGGCGTGCCGACCTCGCCGATTTCCTTGTTGACCTTGAAATCGGGGTCCGAGAACAGGGGGAAGGTCACGGCGTACTTGTCCCGGAAAACCTGCACCTCGAAATCCGAATTGCCGATGCCCACGCCGATGAGTTTCACGTCTGCGGAGAGGCCACGGCTCTCGATCAGGGCGTTCAGCTCGTTGAGGACCGGCGCCTCGCGCTGGCAGTGGGGGCAGTACATGCTGAAGGCCACGAGAATGACGGTCTTCGCCCGGATGCTCGAAAGACTGTGGGGCTCCGCGCCGGTCAATCCCAGGTGCTTGAGGTGTTCGGGGGCCAGTTCGCCCCGCAATTGCAGGTCGGGCATGACGCTTCCCGCAGGCAGGGGGTGCGAAGAGGGGCTTTCCGATGCTTCCATGGCCAGCGCGCTTCCCGCGAGGAAGGACAGGAGCAGGCCGAGAAGAATGATGCCGAGGCGCATGATGGACTCCGTGAAGGGCACGGGCCCGAGGCGGGCCGCATGCAGATGGTTGTGCGTATGCCGCTGCGGCACGTACGCAGAAAATAGGATGCTCATCTGTAACAGGCCGGCATACGGCCCGCAACCGGTGTCCTAATACTCACGGTCCGGCACAGGAAGAAAAGCGCGGAACGCCCCGCAGGCCAGAGCCTGCGGGGCGTTTCGGGTCATGCGGTGCACTCGTCCACAAGGTAGAGGATGGAGCGGTAGGGGATCTTGCCGTGCAGGGCCAGACCCACCTCGCAGGTTCGGCTGGTGGAGTAGCCCTCGGCGCAGTCCTGGACCTTGTCGGCCAGGGTCTTCAGGGCCGAGGCGTTGAGTTCCGGCACGGAAAAGCCCTTGTCCCCGGCGAAGCCGCAGCAGAAGACGTCCTCCGGCACGACCACCTTGGCGGCGCATTTCCCGGCCAGCTCCAGGAGCTTCCCTTCGAGTCCCATCTTGCGGGACGTGCACGTCACGTGCAGGGCCACGCGCTTGTCCTTGCGCACGAAGGAGAGCTTGTCCTGCAGGAATTCGAGCACGAAGACGGCCGGATCGTAGAGCTTGAGGCGCGGGTCCAGGACTTCCTGCATGCGCTTCAGGCACGGGCTCGTGTCGCACAGAACCGGCAGTTCGCCGCCGCGGGTGGCCTCCAGCAGGGCTTCCTCCAGCTGGGCGCTCTTGGCGTCGGCCTGGGCCACGAAACCCTTGCTCTCGAAGGCCTGCCCGCAGCACAGCCCGCCCATGCCCTTGGGGAAGACGACCTCGTACCCGGCCTTGCGCAGCACCCGCACCGTGACCTCGGGCAGGGGCGCGATCGTCTCGCCGCGTGCCGGGCCCATGTTGCGGGCTATGCAGCTCGGGAAATAGACCACCTTCAGGGGGTTGGCCTCGTTGACGGGTTCGGCCTTGATGCGTCCCAGCCCTTTGGGCATCTGCGCGTTCCAGCGCGGGATGCGCCTCAGCGAGGCGCGGTGCAGGGCCTCGGACGAGGCGTCCATGAAACGCGTCCCGGCCACGGCGTGGACGGCGTCCACGGCGGTCAGCACGCCCGAGACCGTCCGGGCCACGCCCTCGAAATGCCCGCCCACCCAGTCGGCGGCCTTCTTCTGGCGGTCGGTGGCCTGGTCGGCCCGCAGGGCCTTGGTCATCTTGCCCGTGTCGATGCCCACGGGGCAGCGCGTGCCGCACAGCCCGTCCGTGGCGCAGGTTTCGTCGCCCTGGTAGCCGTAGGCCTTGAGCAGCTTGGCGAGCTCCGCGCTTTTCTCGGGGATGTTCCGCAGGCGCTGTATCTCGCGCCAGCTCGTGATGCGCTGGCGCGGCGTGAAGGTGATGTGCTTGGACGGGCAGATGGGCTCGCAGAACCCGCACTCGATGCACTTGTCCACAAATTCGTGGGCCGCGGGCAGGGGTTTCAGATCCTTGAGATGCGCCTTGGGGTCGGGATTCAGGATGACGCCTGGGTTCAAAAGCCCCTTGGGGTCGAAGATGCGCTTGATGTCCTGCATGAGTCGGTAGGCGTCCTTGCCCCACTCCATCTCCACGAAGGGCGCCATGTTGCGGCCCGTGCCGTGCTCGGCCTTGAGGGACCCGTCGTAGCGGTCCACGACCATGGCCGTCACGTCGTCCATGAGGTTGCTGTAGCGCTCGACCTCCTTGGGGTCGCCGAAGTCCTGGGTGAAGACGAAGTGCAGGTTCCCCTCCAGGGCGTGGCCGAAGATGATGGCCTCGGAGTACCCGTACTTCTCCAGCAGGCCCTGCAGTTCGAGGGTCGCGTCGGCCAGGCGCTCGATGGGGAAGGCCACGTCCTCGATGATGACCGTGGTGCCCGTGGCGCGCACGGAGCCCACGGCCGGGAAGAGGCCCTTGCGGATGTTCCACAGCTTGGCGAACTCCTGGGGCACCGGAGTGAACTCGATGTCCCGGACCATGGGCACGCCGGCCAGGGCCGCCTTGATGGTCGCGATCTGTGCGTCGAGGGTCGCCTTGTCCTCGGCCCTCGTCTCGACCAGCAGGGCGGCGGCAGTGTCGCTCAGTTCCTTGAGGTAGGGCGGCATGCCGTCCTTGTCCTGGACCGAGCGCAGGGCCGGGCGGTCCATGAGCTCCACGGCGGCCACGGGCTGCCTCTTGAGGATGATGGTGGCCTCGCAGGCCGTGCGGATGTCGGGGAAGATCATCAGGGCCGAGGCCTTGTGGGCGTGCTCGGTCACGGTGCGGTAGGTCACCCGGGAGACGAAGGCCAGGGTCCCTTCGGAGCCGACGATGAGGTGCTTGAGGATGTCGAAGGGGTCCTCGAAGTCCACCAGGGCGTTCAGGCTGTAGCCGGTGGTGTTCTTGATCTTGAACTTGTGCCGGATGCGCGCTTCGAGTTCGGGCGCGGCCATGACCTGGCGGCGCAGGTCCTCTAGCCCCCCGATGATCTCGGGGTGCTTTTCCCGGAAGGCGCGCCTGGAGGCGTCGTCGCCCGTGTCCAGGATGGTTCCGTCGGCAAAGATCAGGCGCAGCTCCTCCAGGGTCTTGTAGCTGTTCTCGGCCACGCCGCAGCACATGCCGCTGGCGTTGTTGGCCAGGATGCCGCCGATCTTGCAGGTGTCGATGGAGGCCGGGTCGGGGCCGATCTTCTTGCCGAAGGGGGCCAGGGAACGGTTGGCGTGGGCGCCGATGATGCCCGGCTCGAGGTCGATGCGGCGGGCGTTGTCGTAGATGCGGCAGCCCAGCCACCCTTCGCCCAGGCGCAGCAGGACCGAATCCGTGACCGCCTGGCCCGAGAGGCTGGTGCCGGCCGCGCGGAAGGTCACGTCGATGCCGTCCTTGTGGGCCAGTCGCAGGATGCGGGCCACTTCGTCTTCGGACTCCACGTTGATGACGATCTTGGGGATGAGCCGATAGAAGCTCGCGTCCGTGCCGTAGGCCAACAGACGCAAAGGGTCGGTGATGATACGCCCGGCCGGAACGAAAGCGGCCACGGCGTCCCGGAATTTCCGGTACTTGGAATCGAGCATGGGACCTCCGTATTATAAGAATAATTCTTAATAAACATATCTGATTTTATGGCTGTCCACAAGCCGAAAACATGTTTTGGGTGAAGAAAAGCGGACACAGGGCGAATTGCCCGGATTCGGCGCGACTCCGGGGCAGAGACGCGCACCGCGGTGGGGACGTTCGCGCCCGTCGCAGGGGGTGGGGAGTTTTGCGGAATCAGCTGTCCCTGCGTCTGCGCCCCAGGAAGATCCCGGCGGCGAGGCAGACCGCGCCGCACAGGCCCAGGGTGGGCCCGACGCCGATGAACTCGGCCGTCAGACCCGCGCCGAGGGAGCCGAAGGGCGACATGCCCATGAACATCATGGCGAAAAGTGCCATGACCCGGCCGCGCATCTCGTCGGGTGTGAGGGTCTGCACCAGGGTGTTGGACGTGGCCATGAGCAGGATCATGAACAGCCCCGCGGGCACTGCCAGCAGGATCGACAGCCAGAAGACCGTCGAGAACGAGAAGAGGACCAGCGTCAGGCCGAAGGCCAGGGAGGCCACGGACCGCAGGACCCACAGGCCCGTGTTCCGGCGCATGGTCAGGATGAGGGCGCCCATGAGGCTGCCCACCCCGGCGGCGGTCATGAGCAGGCTGTAGCCGTCGGCCCCGCGTCCGAGGACTTCCCGGGCCACCACGGGCATGAGCACCAGAAAGGAGGAGCCGAAGAGGCTGGTCACGGCCACCAGGGCCAGGAGGCTCCGGATGGCAGGGTTCGTCCAGGCAAAGGCGACGCCTGCCTTGATGCGGGACAGGAATTGCCCCTGCGGCGCGGGCCTGGGCGTGTCGGGCAGGCGCATGAGGGCCAGGCAGGCGATGACGGCCAGGAAAGACAGGCCGTTCAGGGTGAAGCACCAGGCCTCCCCGACGGTGGCCAGCAGCGCCCCGGCCACGCCGGGGCCGATGATGCGGGCCGTGTGAAACATGGAGGAGTTGAAGCCGATGGCGCTGGGCAGGTCCTCCTTGCCGACCATCTCGACCACGAAGGACTGGCGGGTGGGGTTGTCGATGGCGTTGACCACTCCGAGCATGGCCGCCAGCAGGACGATGATCCAGACCCGGGCCTGTTCCGTGAAGCACAGGGCGGCCAGGATGAAGGCCAGGATCATGGCCGCGGTCTGGGTCCCGATGAGGATGGCGCGGCGGTTGGCGCGGTCGGCCCAGTCCCCGCCCACCAGGGCCAGGACGAAGATGGGCGCCAGCCCCGCGAAGCGAACCAGGCCCAGGGCGGCGCTCGATCCCGTCAGCCGGTACACGAGCCAGGCCTCGGACACGTTCTGGACCCAGGTGCCGACGAGGGAGATGATCTGCCCCGAGGCGAAGAGGCGGAAGTTGCGGTGCCGCAGGGGGCGGGTCAGGGTGGTCCAGGCTGAAGGATGCATGGTGGTTCCGGGGTTTGCGGATGCGGTTCGACGCAGGAGAGAAAAGGCGCGATCCCGGGAAAAGTCAACCGGCAGACTTGAGCCGGTCCGCTGGCTGCGGATGTGGAAGATGGATCGCCGCGCTGCGCTCGCGATGACGTTTGGGTGAGTCGCTCTTTTTTCTTGATCAAGCCGCCTCCGCCCCGTTAGCCATGATCCCGGCCGCTGACGGCCCGATCATACCCTATCCGAGGAGCCGACGCATGAATCTTTCCTGCTTCAAAGCCTACGACATCCGCGGCCGCGTGCCCGACGAATTGGACGAGAACCTGGCCTGGCGCATCGGCCGGGCCTACGCCGCCTGGCTCAAGCCGTCCCGCGTGGTGGTCGGCCACGACATACGCCTGTCCAGCCCGGCCGTGGCCGCGGCCCTGACCCGCGGGCTCGTCGAGTCCGGCGTGGACGTCTACGCCCTGGGCGAGTGCGGCACCGAGGAGGTCTACTTCGCCGTCTTCGATCAGCGCATGGACGGCGGCATCATGGTCACGGCCAGCCACAACCCCAAGGACTACAACGGGATGAAGTTCGTGCGCGAGGACTCGAGGCCCGTCAGCGGCGACACGGGCCTCTTCGCCATCCGCGATCTGGCGGCGACCGGCGAGTTCCCGGCGGCCGAGCGCATCGGCCGTGAACAGTCTCTGGACGTACGGGAGCGCTACCGCGACCACCTGCTGTCCTACATCGACCGGTCGGCCCTGCGGCCCCTGTCCATCGTGGTCAACGCCGGCAACGGCGGGGCCGGGGCCGTCGTCGACCTGCTGGAACCCATGCTGCCTTTCACCTTCCACAAGATTCTGCACGAGGCCGACGGCAATTTCCCCAACGGCGTGCCCAACCCGCTCCTGCCGGAATGCCGCGACATGACCGCCCGCGCCGTGGTCGAGACGGGCGCGGACTTGGGCCTGGCCTGGGACGGGGACTTCGACCGCTGCTTCTTCTTCGACGGAACCGGCCGCTTCATCGAGGGCTACTACCTCGTCGGCCTGCTGGGCGAGGCCTTCGCCCGCAAGCACCCGGGCGCAGGCATCATCCACGACCCGCGCCTGACCTGGAACACCATGGCCGCCGTCAGCGCGGCCGGGGGACGGCCCATCATGTCCAAGACCGGCCACGCCTTCATCAAGGAGCGCATGCGCCTGGAAGACGCGGTCTACGGCGGCGAGATGAGCGCCCACCACTATTTCCGCGACTTCGCCTACTGCGACTCAGGCATGATCCCCTGGCTGCTGGTGGCCGAACTGGTTTGCCTGACGGGCAAGTCCCTGGCCGAACTGGTCGACGACGCCATGCGCGCCTATCCGGCCAGCGGCGAGATCAACCGCAGGGTCACGGACGCCAAGGCCGCCATCGCCGCCGTGGAGGCGCGCTTCGGCGCGGGAGCCCTGGTCCGCGACACGACCGACGGCCTGAGCCTGGAGTTTGCCGACTGGCGCTTCAACCTCCGCTCCTCCAACACCGAGCCGGTGCTGCGCCTGAATGTGGAGTCGCGCGGGAACAGGGCGCTCATGGAGGAAAAGACAAAGGAAATTCTGGGGGTTGTGGACGGGATGGACTGAATGGACTGAGTGGACGGGATGGGCCTGAGGGTGCCCGGGGCGGGTGAGGGCGAGGCCGGGGGCTTCGCCCTCACGTTTTGCGGCTACTTGCCGAAGACCTTCTTCAGCAGGTCAGTGGTTCTCGCGGCCGGGTCGGTGCGGATGGCGGCTTCCTCCTTGGCCACGTAGTGGAAGATGCCGTCCATGCCCTTCTCCACCACGTAGTCCGTGAGGTCGGCCTTGGCGTCGGGCATGAAGGGCAGGGCCTTGTACTGGCCCATCATGGCGTCGTAGGCCTGCACCGCGCCGGCCTCGGCCAGGGTGGCGTCGACGATGGGCTTCATCTCCGTGGCCAGGCCCGGCCCCATGGACTTGCGGAAGTACTGGGTGGCCGCGTCGTCGGGGCCGCTCAGGATCTTCTGGGCGTCCTGGATGGTCATGGCCGCGATGGCGTCGACGAAGAGGGCCTTGGCCTTGGGCGTGGCCTGCTCGGCGGCGCGGTTGAGCTTCAGTTCCAGGTCGTCGACGAGGCTCGAATAGCCGGCCGCCTTGAGGGCCTTCTGCACCGTGGCCAGCTGTCCCGGCAGGGGGATGTGGATGGCCTTGTCGCCGTTGAAGCCGTCGGTTTTCCCGAGTTGCGCGACAACGGTTTCGGTGCCGATCCGCAGTGCCTCCTTGAGGCCGTCGCCCATCTCGCCCTGGGTCAGGGACCCGGCTGAAGAACTTGATCCACTAGGCTTCACCAATTCCAGTCCTTTCTGCAGCAGGTCGCCCTGGGCCCGGGCCGACTCAGATCCGAGCAGCAAAATCGCGCCGATGGCCGCCAGGCCCAGAAATGCGGGAAGAAGGGTGCGTTTCGACATGGTGTCTCCTTTGGTTGTGTCGGGTGGCCGGACCTTTTTCGATCCACGGCCCGGTCGGTGAACGCCCGCGTCAGAATTCGTAGCGCAGGCCGAGGCTCAGGATGTTGCTTCCGCCCTGGTCCGCGAACATGCCGTAGCCTGTCGAGCGGTGGTGCAGGCGGAAAAACGTGGACCAGGGGGAGCCCGGCAGTCCGAAGGCGGCCTCGATGTGCCAGAAGAGCATGACCGGCTCGCTGTCTCCTTTCCTGATCCGTTCGTACTCCGGCGTGGTCGTGGCGAAGGACGGCCCGATGCCGAAGGCCAGGCTGGTGTCCAGCGCGCTGTCCCACGGGAAGCGCTCCCAGCGGGCGGTCAGGACCGGGGCGTTGAATTCGAAGTGGTCCTGGATGCCGAAATGTCTGGCCACGTTGGCTTCCAGTTCCAGGGACCACATCCGGTCGGCCGGGCGGTAGAAGGTCCAGCCCACGGCTCCGGCCAGGAGGAAGGAATCTTCCAGGCCTGCCTGGCCGGAGACGGCCTCGATCCAGTCGCCGTCGGTCATGACCCCGCCGTAGATGCTGAAGGAGAGGTCCTCCACGGCCTTCGGCTGCGCCGAAGAGGGAGGGGCCGCGCACACGATCAGCGCCAGGATGAACAGGCCGGTCAGCACGGTGCGGGTTCTTCGGATGGACATGATCATTTCCTCCGGGGCGCGTGCGCGCTGCGGGGGAAATTGCAGCGCCTCCCGCCGGAAAACGGTTTGCACTGTCACTGTAGACGCAAAGAGAGGCAGGGGCAAGGAAGGGCGTAAAAATTGTCCGCTGCCGGAGTCAGCTAATCTCGTCCATGAGCGTCCCCGTGTCCCGCAGCAGCAGGCGCACCAGGATTTCCTCCAGGGACAGGGTCGGCGACTGGCGGCGGGCCTCCACGGCCTGGTCCAGCAGGTCGGCCTGGGATTCGAGGGCCGTGGCCTGGTAGGCGAGACCGCTTTCGCGTTCCGCGTAGAGCGATTCCTGGGTGGTCATGTCGCCGATGTAGCCCGACAGCCTGTCCAGCTGGGTCTGCAGGGTGGTCGCGTTGTTCAGGTTCGTGCCCGAAAGGGAGGTGGACCAGGGCACCGTGTCCAGGGCCCGGAAGGTCACGTCGAAGCCGCCGTACTGCGGGCTGCCGCTCAGGTTGGACTGGATATGCACGTTGCCGGACGAGTCGATCTGCTCCGTCCCCCAGCGGTCGCTGTCCAGGAGGGCGATGCCGTTGTAGAGCGTGGACTCGACGACGCCGACGATCTTGTCGCGCAGGGCGTCGTATTCCGCGGCCACGGAGGCGGAGTAGGTCAGATCGCCGTCCTTGACCTGCTGGGCGATGCTTTCCATCTGCTCCAGGGTGCTTTTGATGGTGCCCACGGCCTCGGCCGCGATGCCGACCATGGAGGCGGCCTCCGTCACGTTTCGCGCACCCTGCCGGATGGTGGCGCTGTCGGCGCGCAGACGGCCGGTGATGGCCTGGTCGTAGGGGTTGGTCAGGGGCTTGACCGCCGGCCGGCCCAGGACCATCTCGCGCAGGTTGGCGCCCACGCTCGAGCCCTGGAAGTAGGCGTTCATGAGCAGGTCCTGCTGCCAGATCTGGTTGGCGGTGGTGTAGACGAAAAGTTTTTCCAGGTCGGTCAGGGCCACGGCGTTCTCCCTCGGGCTGCAGACAGGGGCGTTTCGAATGTATTCGGCCGTTCCCGGCTTTTGTTTAGTAGATGACCTCTTCCAGGGTCAGCCCCTGCGGGGGAGCCGTGGCCGGGGCCAGGCGACGGTCGCGGCTTTCCAGGACGGCCCGGGCCTCTTCCGGGCTCATGCCGCCGCGGCCGACCTCGACCAGCATCCCCATGAGGTTGCGGACCATCTGCTTCAGGAACCCGTCGGCCTGGAAGCGGAAGACCCATTCGCACGGGTCCTGGCCCGGTTCGCGGCGGATGGGCTCCAGGGTGCGCACCGTGCCCTTGACCTCGGTGCCCGCATTCTGGAAGGCGGCGAAGTCGTGGGTTCCGGCCAGGAGCGCAGCGGCCCGGTCCATGGACTCCAGGTCGAGGTTCCGCACGGGCCAGACAAAGGGCGCACGCTGCGGCAGGGTGAAATCGGGTTCGGTCCACAGGGTGTAGGCATAGCGCTTGGAGCGGACCGAAAATCTGGCGTGGAACCCGGGTTCGGCCTCGCGCGCGTCGAGGATGGCGATGTCGTCCGGGAGCATGGAGTTGAGAGCCTTTTGCCAGGGGATGCGGGCCTTGGAGTCGGGCGCGTCGAAATGGGCCACCTGACCGAGGGCGTGAACGCCGCTGTCCGTGCGCCCTGAACCGTGCACCCGGACCGGTTCCTCGCAGATGCGCGACAGCTTTTCCTCCAAGACGCCTTGGATGGTCGCCCCCTGGCCCTGAATCTGCCAGCCCAGATAGCGCGTGCCGACGTAGGCCACGGTCAGGCGGATGCGCGGCATGGTCAGTCGGTTCCGGTCTGCAGGCGGGTCAGGGCCTCGGACAGGAAGGCGGCCCGATCCGGGCGCACCGAGGACAGGATTTCGCCTGCCTTGCGGCCGCTCATGCCCGCCAGGATTCTGACGGCGATGCTCTCCTCCAGGGTTTCGAGGACCTGCGCCGCCTGCTTGGGCTTCATGTTGGAGTAGACGTCGACCAGATGCGCCATCTTCTCGTCCTGGATGGTGCCGGCGGAGTCGATGAGCTTCTGCATCCGGACTTCCAGGGCGCGCAGGTTCTCGAGTTTTCCGTCGAGCTCCGCCTCCAGGGCCTTCAGCTCGGCTTCCTTCCTGTCCAGGGCCTGTTCGCGGGCGTTCAGGGCCTGGGCCCGCTCCTCGTCCGTCGCCGGCACGGCGTTGGTCGCGTTTCCCGCCTGACTGTCGGCATTTGCCGAATTCTCCGCAGCCGTCGCAGGAGCTGCGGCCGGGGCGGGCGGTGCCTGGGCCATGGCCGGGCGTATTGCCACGGGCTGAAGCAGCAGGCTGTCCGGTTCAGACGCCGGCATCCACAGCATGCCGATGGCCGCCAGCTTGACCGCGGCCAGGACGACCGTGGCCTGGATCAGCCTAATAAGGCGCGCGCCCGTAGCGGAGGGTGGCTGTTTCGTCGAATGCGCTCTGTTCTTTTCGCTGTTCTTCCTGCCCATGTCTGACTGCCTGTTTGGCCCGGAGTTTCTCCAGGAGTTTGCGGTCCTTGGCCTTGGCCACGAGATCGAGGCGCCGTTCCTCGACCAGCCGTTCAAGTACGGCCAGTTTGGCCTGCGCCTGTTTTTTGTCAAGTTCCAGACGGTTGCGCCAACCGGACCACAGCCACAGCTCGGGCTGCGTCATCTGTTTGATCCGGCTCATCTCCTCCTGGCACGCCGCCAGGTCCCTTTCCAGCCTTTCGACGCGCGCGGCCTGCTCCTGCATGTCATGCAGGGCCTTGCTCAGGGCCAGTTTCGCCTGGTCCTCCAACTGCGTCCGGAACTCCAGGACTTTTTCGAGCTTGAAAACGAAAGGGCGCGCCATGGCCGGGTCCAAGCAAGAAGCGTGCGCAAAAAAGAAAGCCCGGCGCGGGCCGGGCTTTGCGGTGGTCGGTCTTGGCGTCGGCTAGGCCGCGCCGGCCGCAGCGGCGGCTTCGATGTAGCCCTGACGCAGGGACTCGATCAGTTCCTTCACGGAGACGATGGCGCTGACCCGGTAGGCGTTGGCTCCGGCAAAGGCGAAGCCGTGCTTCAGCAGGCCCTTCTTGGCGTTTACCAGAGCCAGGGCGATGCAGTACGGGCTTTTGGTGAAGTCGCAGGAGCTGATGCAGTGGAAGGGGCACTTGAAGGGCTTCTTGAGGCCCGCCTTCACGTCCTGCAGGAACGGCCCGTCCACCGCGCGGCCGGGCAGGCCCACGGGGCTCTTGATGATCTGGATGTCCTCTTCCTTGGCGTTCACATAGGATTCCTTGAACTTGATGTCCGCGTCGCATTCGTGGGTGGCCACGAAGCGGGTGCCCATCTGCACGCCGGAAGCGCCGAGCTGCATGAACTTGTAGATGTCCGCGCCGTCCCAGACGCCTCCCGCGGCGATGACCGGAATGGGGCGGCCGGCCTTGCTTTCGAACTCCTTCACCGCCTCGACGACTTCGGGCACGGTCTTTTCGAGGGAGAACTCGGGGTCGTCGATCTGCTCGGGCTTGAAGCCCAGGTGGCCGCCGGCCTTGGGGCCTTCGACCACGAAGGCGTCGGGCAGGTAGTCGAACTTCGACATCCACTTCTTGCAGATGATGGTCGCGGCGCGGGCCGAGGAGATGATTGGCACGAGCTTGGTCTTGGCCCCGTCCACGAGGTAGGAGGGCAGGTCCAGGGGGAGCCCCGCACCGGCGAAGATGATGTCCGCGCCTTCCTTGATGGACGTCTTGACCAGGTCGCCGAAGTTGGTCAGGGCGACCATGATGTTCACGCCCAGAATACCGCTGGTCTTCTCGCGGGCCTTGCGCAGTTCGGTGGCCAGTGCGCGCATGTTGGCCTCGCGGTAGTTGGAGCCGATGTCCGGCTCGCCCATGCCGATCATGGCGCCGGCTATGACGCCGATGCCCCCTTCCTTGGCCACGGCCGAGGCCAGCCCCGAAAGGGATATGCCGACACCCATGCCGCCCTGGATGATGGGGATTTTTGCAACAAGATCGCCGATCTTGAGTTGTGGAAAGTCCATTGTGATCTCCTGTATGGATTTCGCCGCGCGGCCCTGGAAACGGGAATGCCTTGAGCGGGCACTTAATCGCGGCGTCCATGGGCTGCTACGCGAAAAAAAAACAGGGGTCAATGAACCGGGCAATCCATTGATATGCGTAGCTATTATGGCTGAATTCTACGTGAAAACACGGGATTTCGACAGCGTTTTGAGTTCGGCTTTTGCTCAGAAATGGAATGCGAGAGGCAGGAGTGCGCAGATTTCCCCGGCGATGATCGCCGCGCCCAGGAAATCGCCGTTCATCGCGCCCTCGCGGCGGGCGAGAGAGAGCAGACCGGCCAGGGGCGCGATAGCGATGATGGCTGCGGACACGACATGGCCTGCGGGCAGGGTCAGGGCCGCG
>DPKT01000059.1:6270-6606 GCA_003542385.1 Desulfomicrobium sp. | reverse complement strand
CGTGGAGGGCGGCGAGTGCTGGGCGCAGATGCCGTTGCCCGGAGAGTCCGGCATGGGGGTGCGCGAACTCGGGCCGGGCCTGGGGCTGGTGCGTCTGCCCGGCATCGCCCACATCTGCCTCGACGAGGAGCGGCACCCCTTTCCCGGCGATTTCGCAGGCGCCGCCGAGGGACTTCGGGCCCGGTTCGACGTGGAGGCCGAGGCCGTGGGCTGCATCTGGTACCGGGCGAACCCGTCCTGGGCCATCAAGCCCGTGGTCTGGGTCCGCTCCACCGCCTCGACCCATTTCGAGACCGGGTGCGGCTCCGGCAGCCTGGCTCTGGCCCTGTGGCTGGG
>DPKT01000059.1:0-6177 GCA_003542385.1 Desulfomicrobium sp. | reverse complement strand
GACCTGGTGGCCCGGGGCGAAGCCTTCGTGTGACTACTTCTTCATCTGCAGGGCCGTCTGCACGACCTGGTCGCTGGTGGTGATGACCTTGCTGTTCGCGTCGAATCCCTTCTGAGTCATGATCATNNGATCATGTTCACGAACTCCGTGGCCAGGTCGACGTTGGAGTTCTCCAGGGAGCTGGAGACGACCTCGCCCAGGCGGGCTTCGGTGGGCCAGCCCAGGATCACCCCGCCGGCTTCCTTGGTGGCCGAGAAGAGGTTCCCGCCTTCGCGGTAGAGGCCCTGGGGGTTGATGAAGTCGGCCAGGGGAATCTTGTAGAGGGCCTGGATCTGCCCGTTGGAGAAGTTGCCGATCATCGTTCCGCCCGCGTCCACGGACACGCTCTGCAGGATGCCGCGCGAGTAGCCGTTCTGGGCTTGCGACAGGGTGCTCGATCCGGCGCTGAAGTTGGTCATGCCCAGGACCTGGCGGTCGGGGTCGAGCATGTTCGGCAGGTTGGCGATGTCCGTGCCGAGGTCGTCCAGGGTTGCCACGCCGGCGGGCAGGTTCCAGCCCCCCGATGAGCGCAGGCCGAAATTGAGGGAACTGCTGATCGGCGCCGCCCCGTTCACCGTGGCCGTGAAGACGGGAAAACCGTTTTCGTCGAAGGCCACGGGCGTCCAGGTGCTCTTGTCGTCGGAAGTCCCCGAGAAGGCGGTCATGCCCATGAGTTCGCCCGCAGGGGTGAAGGTCATGGTCCCGGTCATGACGATGCCTTTCTTGGCGGACAGGGCCGATGCGTCCTCGCCCGGAGGGATGGCCACGACGTATTCCCAGACCCTCGTGCCGTTGGTGTCGCCCGAGATGTCGTTGACCGGGTCGAAGTAGACGCTCAGTTCGTGGGCCTGACCCGCTGCGTCGTAGATCTTGAGCTGCGACCCGTAGGCGTAGGAGCTGGAGGCCAGGGGCTCCTCCCCGGTCGGGTCCCACTTGTCGAAGAGCGCGGTAAAGGGGCTGTCGGCATCGGTGCTGCGTTCCGGGGATCCCGAGTTCAGATTGATGATCATCTGGACTTCAGTCGTCGCCTCGGGCTCGGACACGGCCAAGCCGCCTGCATTGGTGGAAAGAACGATATCCTGGAGGCGGGCCGACGCGGCGGGGGGAAGGTTCAGTTCGGCGTCGTCCGGGTCTCCGATGGGCAGCCGGTAGCCTTGCAGGACGTTGCCCTGCGGGTCGCGCAGGTATCCGTCCTTGTCGAAGCGGAAGCCTCCGGCCCGTGTGTAGTAGACGGAGTCCGTGGTGTCCGGTGAAACGATGAAGAATCCCTGGCCGGCAATGGACAGGTCGGTGGCCGCGTTGGTCGGCTCCAGGGCCCCGACGGTCATGTCGCGGTGGATGGAGCTGATGCCTACGCCCTGGCCGATCTGGTTGCCCACGGTGGACGCAGGGAGCTGCTCGCTGATAAGGGTGCTGAAGAGCATCCTCGACGATTTGAACCCCACGGTGTTCATGTTGGCGATGTTGTCGGAGATGACGGACATCTGTTCCTGATGGGCGATCATGCCGGTGCTGCCGATATAAATGGACGAGGAGATACTCATGGGCGCCTCCGCGGCTGAGGGAAATCGTGGTCGACGCGGCATTTTTTTCCCGCGCGCAGGACATTTTGCAGGAATGGTTCCAGCCAGGCTGACGGCCTGCCTGCTGCTGTGCTGCGTGACGGCGCTGTGGGCCGGGAGCCTGTCCGACCTGACCGCGCCCGGTCATCCCGGCTGGAAGGAGAAGGTCTTCTCGGGCCGCACGGTCTACACACCGTTGCCGGCCGAGGGACTGCTCATGGCGGAGAGCAGGGGCACGGCTTCGGGGCTGTACCACGAGGGTCGCGTTGATCTGCGCCTCACCCCGTGGCTGAACTGGTCATGGAAGGTGGGGAACGTGCTCGAAGGCGTGAACGAGCGGGATAAATCCGGCGATGACTACCCGGCCCGCATTTACGTGGTGGCCAAGGGCGGCGTGGCCTTCTGGAGGACGAAAGCCCTGTCCTACGTCTGGTCGAGCACCGAAGGGCGGGACGCCATGTGGCCCAACGCCTTCACCGCCAACGCCCACATGATCGCCGTGCGCGGCGCCTCGGACCGCCCGGGCGAGCTGGTCGCGGAAAAGCGCAACATCCGGGAGGACTGGAAGCGGGCTTTCGGAGTGGACATCGAGGAGATCGACGCCGTGGCCATCATGACCGACACGGACAACTCGGGCCAGAGCGCCCGGGCCTGGTACGGGCAGCCCCGGTTTTCGACCGACTGAGGAGGAATGGCGCAAGCGGCGCAAGGGACGAAATCGACTTCGTCGGAGCGGCGCGCCCCTTCGAACATCCGATCATCCCTTGGACGAAAAATGCCGGGAGCCCCTCGCAATTGAGGCTCCCGGCGCGCAAGGAGAGAAAAATGCGGGCCGGCTTTCACCGGCCCGTTTTTTATTTGAGGTGGTCGGCCAGCACTTCGGCGATGTGCCGCACGGCGAAGCCGGACTTGTTCACTTCCGCGCCGCCGCGCAGCTGCATGATGCAGCCCGGGCATTCGGTCACCAGGACCTCGGCCGCGGTGCGGGCCGCGTCGGCCAGCTTGTTCTTGAGGATCTGCTCGGACACGCCCGGGAACTTGGCGGAATAGGTGCCGCCGAAGCCGCAGCAGACCTGCTCCTGTTCGGCCTGGGCGTACTCGTAGCCGCCCAGGGCCAGCAGCTTGCGCGGCTGCTCGACCACGCCCATGCCGCGGCAGAGGTGGCAGGGGGCGTGCATGGTGGCGCGCTGGTGGGTCTGGGTGAACTTCTCGTCGGTCACGCCGAGCACGTCGGTCATGAAGGCGGAGAAGGGGATGACCTTGGCGGCGAAGGCCTTGGCCTGCGCGTCGTTCTCGCCCAGCAGGAACGGGTAGTTGTGCTTGAGGTGCGAGGCGCAGGAGGCGCACAGGGTGATGACGTAGTCGTAGCTGCCGGCCATGGCCTCGATGTTCTGCCTGGCCACGTCGATGCTGGCCTTCTTCTCGCCCATCATCTGCAGGGGCAGGCCACAGCAGGACTGGTCCATGGGGAAGTCGATCTCGACGCCGTGGGCGCCCAGGACCTTCACGGCCGCCTCGAGCTGCTCGGGGTAGACGAAGTCCTGCACGCAGCCCGAGAACAGGGCGACGCGGTACTTGGGCGCGGAGACCCTCGGCTTCAGGGACTCGAAGCGGTCGCGGAAGGGCTTGGCCGCGATGGCCGGCAGGGCCTTGAACCCGTGGTCCTTGGAGAAGATGTGGGGCAGGTGTCGGATGTACTGCGTGCCGCCCGTCAGCGGGCGCTGGGCCATCTTGGCCGTGCGCAGGAAGGTGTGGAAGAGCTTGCGGTTCTTCATCAGCTTGCCGAGCAGCAGGGAAGGCAGCGGGTGGCCTTCCTCGTCGAGGATGCGGGAGTGGAGTTCCTTGATGAGCCTGGGCAGGTCGATGCCCGCGGCGCAGATGTGCTTGCAGGCCTCGCAGTTGATGCAGTTCTGGACCAGGTTGCGGGCCTTCTCCTTGCCGTGGAAGAAGTAGGTCAGGATGAGGCCGATGGCGCCGATGTAGATGTGGCCCATCTGGTGGCCGCCGACCATGCGGTAGACCGGGCATACGTTGGCGCAGGCGCCGCAGCGCACGCAGCGCAGGACCTGGGCGAAGAGCGGGTCCTTGGCCATTTCGCTTCTGCCGTTGTCGAGGAAGATGATGTGCATCTCCTTCTTGTTGCCGGGCGCGGACTGGCACTCGTTGGCGCCGCTGATCCAGGTCACGTAGGAGGTGATGGCCTGGCCCGTGGCGTTCTTGGGCACCACGCGCAGGATCTTCAGGGCGTCGTTCAGGGAGCCGCAGAGCTTGTCGATGCCGGCGATGGCGACGTGCACGCGGGGCAGGGTGGTGACCAGGCGGGCGTTGCCCTCGTTGGTCATCAGGCCGATGGTGCCGGTCTCGGCGATGGCGAAGTTGGCGCCGCTGATGCCCATGTCGGCTTCGGCGTACTGGCGGCGCAGCTCGCGGCGGGCGACCTTGACCAGGCGCTGGATGTCCGTGGACTGGTCCTGCTTGGTGACCTGGGAGAAGAGTTCGGCCACCTGGTAGCGGGACAGGTGGATGGCCGGCATGACCATGTGGCTCGGGCCTTCGCTGCGCAGCTGGATGATCCACTCGCCGAGGTCCGTCTCGATGACTTCGAGGTTGTCCTTCTCCAGGCGGTGGTTGAGGAGGGTCTCCTCGGCCGTCATGGACTTGGACTTGACGATCTTCTTGCAGGCGTTGTCCTTGGCGATGCGGGCCACGATCTCGTTGGCCTCGTCGCCGTCCTTGGCCCAGTGCACCTTGATGCCGTTGGCCTCGGCCTTGGCCTTGAACTCGGCGTAGAGCTCGTTCAGGCGGGAGATGCCGGCGTCCTTGACCTTGGCGACCTCGTCGATGAGGGCGGCCACGTCGTATTCACGGAAGGCGTTGGCCCGGCCGACGGGGTAGGCCGTGGCGAACTTTTCCATGGCGCCGCGCAGGAAGGTGTTGTCCAGAGCCTCGCGCAGCTCCTTGTTGTAATCGGAAAGTGTTTTGGCCGTCTGCATTATTTGTCCTCCAGAATCAGGATGTGCAGTTCCAGGGGCCCGTGCACGCCCAGGGCCAGAACGCGTTCGATGTCGGCCGTGCGGCTCGCGCCGGTGACGAAGGCCAGGTAGTTGGGCTTGCGGCTCTGGAAGCCCTTGAGTTCGTCGTAGAGGTCCTCGGTCGTGGCCCGGATGCGGGACTTGGGGATGACCGCGACGTGGATCTCGCTGACCATGGTCGCCAGGCGCAGCTCCTCGCTGGAGGAGTCGATGACCAGGCTGCCGGTCTCGCCGATGCCGTAGTCGGCCACGGTGAAGCCGATGTCGATGCCGGCCAGGTGGCTGCGCATGCCGTCCTTGATGACGGAGATTTCGCGGCTGGCGGCCTGCTTGACCAGTTCGGCCATGTCGGCGTCGTTCAGGGCCGGGGCGGCGATGATCTTGCCGAACTCCTTGAGTTCACACAGGTCCCTGCCCTTGTCCGAGAGGGATTCCTCGCACCCGCTCATGAGCAGCTGGCATGCTTCCTTCTGGGAGCACAGGTCGACGGTATAGGCGATGGCCTGGGCCATGGAATCGACTTCCGAGACGATGGCCGAGACGAGTTCCGCTTTCTTTCTGAATTTTTCCAAAACCTCTGGGGTTGGTCCCATACATCCTCCTGGGTGATTTCGTTTGCCGTACTCTAGGCAGGATGCGTGCCAGTTGAAACAGGCGCAAGAGCGCCGTGTTTTCAGCTGGTTGGGTGATGAAGCGATGGCGGGGCAGGGAGAGGTTGGGGGATTTCCCCCAATTGTCCTGGGGGGAATGGCGCAGAAATGCGCGGCGGACGATGCCGAATACGATCCCGAAGTCGCGTCAGGAGCGGGGCTGACTGGAGCATTCCTCCAGCAGATACAAGATGTTGCGGTAGGGGATGCCGCCGTGGACGGCCAAACCGGTCTCGCAGGTGCGCGAGGTCGAGTAGCCTTCACTGCAGTTCCAGACCTGCTCCGCCAGTCCGGCCAGGGCCGAGGCGTTCAGTTCCGGGCGGTGGAAGCCCTTGTCCCCGGCGAAGCCGCAGCACAGGATTTCCCGCGGAAGGACGACGTCCGCGGCCAGGCCGCGGGCCAGTTCCAGGAAGGCGTCGGTCAGGCCCAGGAGGCGGGTGGAGCAGGTCGGGTGCAGGGCGATGCGCCGATCCACCGGCTGAAAGCGCAGCCGGGGCAGCAGGAAGTCGCGGGCGAACTCGACGGGCTCAAAGAGCGACAGGCCCCGGATCTCCTTCTTCATCCGCGCCAGGCACGGGCTCGTGTCGCACAGGATGGGGTGTCGGCCGTTGTCCGAAGCTGCGCGCAGCGCCCGCTCCAGTTCTCGGAGCTTCGCCTCGGCCTGGGCGTACAGCCCCTTGGTTTCGAAGGCCTTGCCGCAGCACAGCCCCTCGACGCCGTCGGGGATGCGCACGGCGTAGCCCGCCCGTTCCAGCAGGCGCACCGTGACATCGATCAGACTCTCGGCGCGGTCGAGGCGCGTGTCGCCCATGGTGCGCGTGGCGCAGGAAGGCAGGTAGACGACGGTTTCCCTGTGCCCGGCGGCAGGTTTCGGCCGCGCGACCCGCGCCGCCG
>DPKT01000122.1 GCA_003542385.1 Desulfomicrobium sp. | reverse complement strand
GGAGAAGGCCTGCGCGGCCCGGACCAGGCCGCGTTCCAGGGCATGGTACGCGGCGGCCGCGTCGGCCGAGAAGGGCAGGCCCTCGTGCAGGGCGAATATCCTGCGCCTCGCGGCGTAAAGGCCCAATCCGCCGCCCAGGGCCAGGATGCTCATGAACAGCGGGGCGTTGAACCCGTGCCACACGGCTAGGCTGTAGGCGGGCAGGGTTTCCCCGGCCACGTCGATGGCGGCCAGGTGCAGGATCGGCCCCACGGTCAGGCCCGGCAGGACGCCCACCAGCACGCACAGCCCGGCCAGGATCTCCACGGGCACCTTCATGAAGCGCGGCGGTTCGTGGGGCGGGTATTTGGGCAGGTCCCGGGGCGGGCCGTTGAAGAACACGTCGTGGATGAAACGGGCCGAATAGGCCACGGCGAAAATCCCGGCCAGGGTGGCGGCCCCCGGCAGAACCCACCACACGGGGCCGAGCAGTCCCACGTGCAGGGTTTCGGCGAAGAACATCTCCTTGGACAGAAAGCCGTTCAGAAGCGGCACCCCGGCCATGGCCGCCGAGGCGATCATGGCCAGGGCGGCGGTGTGCGGCATGTATTTCCACAGGCCGTTCAGGCTGCGCATGTCCCTGGTCCCGGTCTCGTGGTCGATGATGCCCGCGGCCATGAACAGCGAGGCCTTGAAGGTGGCGTGGTTGATGATGTGGAAAACGCCGGCCACGGCGGCCAGGGGCGTGTCCAGTCCGAAAAGGAGCACGATGAGGCCCAGGTGGCTGATGGTCGAGTAGGCCAGCAGGCCCTTCAGGTCATGCTGAAAGATGGCCGTATAGGCGCCCATGAGCAGGGTGGCCAGGCCGACGCCGCCCACGGCGAAGAACCAGAGGTCCGTGCCGGACAGGGCCGGGTAGAGCCGGGCCAGCAGGAAGACCCCCGCTTTGACCATGGTCGCCGAGTGCAGGTAGGCGCTGATGGGCGTGGGCGCGGCCATGACCCTGGGCAGCCAGAAGTGGAAGGGGAACTGCGCCGACTTGGTGAACGCGCCGACCAGGATGAGCAGCAGGGCCGGAACATAGAGCGGATGGCCGCGGATCAGGTCGCCCTGGAGCTGGATCTGCGAGACGCGGTACGTCCCGGCCATCTCGCCCAGGAGCAGGAACCCGGCCAGCAGGCACAGCCCGCCCGTGCCGGTGACGATAAGGGCCATGCGCGCCCCCTGTCTGGCGTCGGCCCGGTGCTGCCAGTAGCCGATGAGCAGAAACGAGGACAGGGACGTCATCTCCCAGAAGACGAGCATCAGGATCAGGTTGTCGGACAGGACCACCCCGAGCATGGCGCTCATGAACACGAGCAGCAGCGCGTAGAGGCGGCCCATGGAATCCCTGGCGGAGAGGTAGTAGCGTGCGTAGATGACGACCAAAAGCCCGATGCCCAGGATCAGGAGCACGAACAGGGCGGCCAGTCCGTCCATGCGCATGGCCAGGTCAAGGCCGGCCCCCTCCAGCCAGGGCAGGTGCACGAAAGCGGGCGTTCCGCCGAAGGCCTGCATGAGGGGCGTCATGGCCAGCAGAAGGGTGCCGACGGTCACTGTCACCGCCGCCCAGGCGCAGGCGTTGCGTCCCCAGCGCATGGCCAGAGGGGGCAGCATGGATCCCAGAAGCGGGATCAGGACGAGGAGTGTTACGATCATGCCAAATCTGCCGCGTGATTCGTGATGCGCATTGATGGCGAAGGCGTTTCATAGGCCTTCGCCTGTTGGACCGCTTGGTCGCATGTAGAGTTAGATAATTGCTGCAGTGCCTCTCCGATGCGTTCCACACACCACGATGCCGTTAAGATATGATGTGTCTTCCGAGACCAACGCGGTCCGTTCCGATTAAAAAACTCAAAATTATCGAAAAGGATTGCGTCAACCTGTCGAGGAAAATGAAATGCAGGTCTTGCGCTGTCCAAGTTTGCGTGCGCACGCCAGGGTGGTCAAAGGACATATTTTTTTACGTTTGTGGGATAAAAAACTGTTCAATATCAAGATAATTTTGTATTGTCCTGCGCATGGATTCCTGTTCTCAGGGGTTCACTGCAGCGAATCGGTCCAGAAAAAATTGCCAGAGCTTGTCGATGTTCATGCCGGAATGGCTCGAAATCAGCATGGGCGGGTTTTGCGTTCCCAAGAGACGTTGCCATGCCGCCTGGGTAGATTTTCGGACTGGCTGTTTGCATTTGTCGGCCTTGGTCAGCACGGGGAAGACCTCGATGCCGAGGGATTTGATGTAGTTGATCAGGTCGATGTCCAGAGCCTGCGGGGGAAGACGGGAGTCCAGCAACGCGACGACGCCGAAGAGGCGCGAGTTGTTCTGCAGGTATCTGGTGATGAGGGCCGCCCATTTGTCGCGCTCTGTCTTGGAGCAGCGGGCGTACCCGTAGCCGGGGAGGTCGACGAGGTAGAAGTTCTCGGGTTCGACCCTGAAGAAATTCAGGCTGCGCGTCTTGCCCGGTGTGGAACTGGTCTTGGCCAGATTTTTCCTTCCGGTCAGCTTGTTCAGGAGGGAAGATTTGCCGACATTGGAGCGACCGGCAAGGGCGAGTTGCGGAAGCGGCATCTCGCCAAGTTGATCGATGGTGTAGACTGTCTTTTCCAAAATTACGGTACTGGGCATGAAACTACCATTTCCGGGGAAGAGGGTTCTTGACGAAATGCGTTTTGATCAGGCAGTGATAGAAAGAATTGTCTTGGTGATCAATATTTAATTGGAGGCTTACTATGCGTGCGTTGCTCGTGCTCTTGAGCGCCGTCTTCCTGCTCTCTGCGTGTGCCAAGGAAGTGCAGCTGGTTTCCACCCCCAGTGACATCGATTCCACTGTGGTCGAGGAACAGGCCAGCGTCGAACTGCGGCTCAGCAAGGCCGATCTGCTCAGGTTCACCGATGTCGAAGAGGGCATCTGGAAAGAGGCCAGGACCGCCGGCCTGATCAAGGTCTGCAACAAGATCCTGAACAAGGACCTGATCATCATCCCCGTGGCCGGCGTGCCGTCTCTGGGAGGCGGCTTCGGAGAGTACACCGAGAGCGGCGTGCTGACAACCGAGACCGACCCTGAAACCGGCGACATCATCCAGTCGTTCATGGTTTCCGCCAAGTTCTCCGGCGACCTCGCGCTGGGCGGCCAGATCCTGACCCTTGAGGAAGACCGCTTCATCGCCGGTTCAAGCGACGTCGCCTACGCCATGCTCTATCAGGCCGTGCCCGACACCATGCCCGGCCATGTCGTCATCGCCGAGGAGGCCAAGGAACTTGGGAAGAGCTTCCTGCGCGTCATCGGCATGGCCGAGATCAAGCAGGTCAAGCAGGGTACCGTGGCTCTGCCCAAGGAGCAGGGCGGCGCGACCGGCACCCTGTGCACCCTTGAAATTCTCGTCAGCAACCGCGAAATCGAGTCCGGCGACCGCATCTTCCTCATGAACGTCGATGTGGCGGCGCTGGAGCCCGGCTCGACCCTGGCCGAGGGTGAGCCCGAGACCGTGGTCGTCCTGCCGCCGAGCTCCGACAAGGTGCAGGAGCCTTCGGAAACGAAATAGGCATGGACATCCTCGTCGTTAACGGCCCCAATCTCGGTTTTCTCGGGCAGAGGCAGCCCGAGGTCTACGGATCGCAAGGCATGGACGCTCTCCCCGAACTGGTGCAACGCCTGCTCGGGGAGAACGCGCGTCATGTCGCCCTGACGCTGTTCCAGTCGAACAGCGAGGGCGCCCTCATTGATCGTCTCGAAGAGGCCTGGAAGGCCAAGGTCCACGGCCTGGTCCTGAATGCCGGGGCGTACACCCACACCAGCCTGGCCCTGGCCGACTGTCTGGCCTGGATCAGGATCCCCTGCGTGGAGGTGCATCTGAGCAACGTGCACGCCCGCGCCTCGGCCATCCGCCACCAGAGCCTCATCGCCAGGCACTGCATCGGGGCTATTGCCGGTTTCGGCATTATGAGCTATGCGCTCGCAGTCCAGGCGCTCTGGCAGCGTCTGGGCAGCCCTGAAGCCTGACCGGCAAGGGACACATCAATGGAGGAATCAAGGCAAGCATGTTAGCGACAAGCGATTTCAAGAAAGGCAGAAAGATAGAGATTGACGGCGCACCCTGCGAAATTCTGGAGTGCAGCCACTACAAGCCGGGCAAGGGCGGGGCGTTCATGCGCACCAAGTACCGCAACCTGATCACCGGAGCCGTGGTCGAGCAGAATTTCCGCTCCGGCATCAAGTTCCCCAGGCCCGACCTGGAAGTCCGGGAAATGCAGTATCTCTACAACGAAGGCGACGGCTACGCCTTCATGGACATGACCACCTACGAGCAGATTTCCATCCCGAACAACATCATCGGCGACAAGGGCGGTTTCCTCAAGGAGGCCCAGGCCTACAAAGTCATGCTGTACGAGGGACGCCCCCTGGATATCGAGCTGTCCGGTTCCGTGGTCCTGGAAGTGACCATGACCGACCCCGGTATCAAGGGCGACACGGTCACCGGCGCATCCAAGCCGGCCACGCTCGAAACGGGTCTGGTGGTCAACGTGCCGCTCTTCGTCGAGATCGGCACCAAGATCAAGGTCAACACGGAGACGGGCGAATACCTCGGCCGCGAATAACCTCCCGGAGCACGAACGGACCAAAGGCCATGGAGAGCGCTCTGTGGCCTTTTGTTTTTCGACGCCCCCCTGTATGGAACACTTCGCATGACAACTGATGGCAACAAGCTCCTGCGGGAAATCTGCGCCCTGATCTTCGCCTGCTCCCTGGCGCTGGCCACGCTGGCCCTGTACTCGTTCTCACCCGAAGACGCGAGTTTCAACCACCAGGCCATGGCCGGGCACAAGACGCGCAATCTGGTCGGCACCCTGGGGGCGTACGTGGCCGGCGGGCTGGTGGACCTCTGCGGCGCGGCCGCCTGGCTGTGGCCGGTCTTTTTCGCCCTGGCCGCCGGCATGCTCTTCTTCCCCCGCTTCAGGCCGTCATGGCTGCGCTGGACCGGAGGCATCCTGCTTGGCGTGATGCTGCCGATCTGGATACATTTCGCGGTCCTGCGGATGGGCCTGCCCGGAACGGGCATGGCCGGCGGAGGCTTCGTCGGGCGCTCGCTCTACGCCCTGCTGCAACGGGTCTTCGGCGACTACGGCTTTGTCCTGGTGGCTGTCTGTCTGACCATGATCGCCCTGCGGCTGCTCATAGGTATGCCGTACCGCGTCGCCGTGGACACGGCCGCGGCCTGGATCGCGGGCGTCCGCGGCTTCGCGTCCAGGGCCGCTGCATGGTTCAGGCCCGCAAAATCCGGGACCGTCGCCCAGACCGCGCCCGCGGAAGATCGCCCGAAGCCGAGAGCGCCGAAGGTCCGCCTGGTCG
>DPKT01000254.1 GCA_003542385.1 Desulfomicrobium sp. | reverse complement strand
TATTTAGAGAAAAGCTGTTCGTAACTTCAACCTCAGGAGCCCATGTGAACAAGGAAACGGCCATCAGATATGTCGTCGACGCCAAGGGCCAGCCCCAGGGCGTCTTTCTGGAAGAGGAGATGTGGCAGCATGTATCCAAGCATGTCCTCGCCGTGCTCGACAAGCTTTGCCCTTCGGAGAAACCCCTGATCGAGCCAATGGCCGACTATGACCTGCTGGTCAAATACTGGGACCTCCGCTACGATCTGCCTACGGACGTGACCTGCGAAACCTGCGGCGCCTCGACCGAGGACTGGCAGGCCGACGAGCCGCGCAAGTTCACCCTTGCCGCGGCCAACATGGGCGGCCTGCTGGCCTTCAAGTGCTCCGGGTGCGGTTCCCGCATCACCAAGCGCCACTTCAAGGACAAGGTCACGGTCACCTGCGCGCCTCACGCGTCTTGTACCTGCGGCTGAAGCCTCGGGCAATCGATGATCTCCTGGGCCAGGGAAATGTACGACTGGGTGCCCAGGGAACGGATGTCATAGAGGATGGCCGGAAGGCCATGGCTCGGCGCTTCCGAAAGGCGTACGTTCCGCGGTATGGACGTGCTGAAGACAAGCTCTCCGAAGTGGTCTCGCACCTCGCGTTCGACCATGAAGGAGAGCTTGTTGCGTTTGTCGAACATGGTCAGCAGAATCCCCAGGATGTCCAGCTTCGGGTTGAGCCGCTCCTTGACCAGCCCGTATGTCTTCATGAGCTGCGCGATGCCTTCCATGGCGTAGTACTCGCACTGCAGGGGCACGAGCAGCCACCGTGCCGCGCACAGGGCGTTGATGGTGATGAGGCCCAGGGACGGCGGGCAGTCGATGAGGATGTAGTCGAAGTCCTTCTCCACGCTCTGCACGACGGCGCGCAGCATGAACTCCCGGTCCCGCTCCCCGCTCAGCTCGATCTCGGCGCCCACGAGGTCCGGCGTCGAGGGCAGGATTTTCAGGAACTCCATGTCCGAGCCGATGATGGCCCGTGAGGCCGCCCGCGGGTCGAAGAGGGCCTGGTATACGGAATTTCTGACGCCGCTCACGTCGACCCCGAGCCCGCTCGACGCGTTGGCCTGGGGGTCGCAGTCGATGACCAGCACCCGCCGCTCCATGGCCGCCAGGGAGGCCGCCAGGTTCACGGTGGTCGTCGTCTTGCCCACGCCGCCTTTCTGATTCGCCAAAACGATTGTCTGCGCCAAAGATTCGCCCTCCCGGTCCGGTTGTTTCACGGGAAACTAGTTGCGGTAATAGTCCTTGTACCAGGCGATAAACCGCTCGATTCCTTCCTCTATCGTCGTTGACGGCTTGAACCCGACATCCTTGATCAGGTCGTCGACGTTGGCGTACGTGGCCGGCACGTCTCCCGGCTGCAGGTCCATGTAGTTGCGCACGGCCTTGCGGCCGAGCGCGTCCTCCAGAACGGTGATGAACCGCTCCAGTTCGACGGTGTTGTTGTTGCCGATGTTGTAGAGCCTGTACGGGGCGGGCGAGGAGGACGGGTCCGGCGCGTTCCCGTCCCACAGGAGGTTGGGCTCGGGGATGCGGTGCACGACGCGAAACACCCCTTCGACGATGTCGTCGATGTAGGTGAAGTCCCGGCGCATCTTGCCGTGATTGAAGACGTTGATGGGCTTGCCGTCGCAGATGGCCTTGGTGAAGAGGTACAGCGCCATGTCGGGCCGGCCCCACGGCCCGTAGACCGTGAAGAAGCGCAGGCCCGTGGTCGGCAGTTTATAGAGGTAGCTGTAGGTGTGGGCCATGAGTTCGTTGGACTTCTTGCTGGCGGCGTAGAGACTGACGGGGTGGTCGACGTTGTCGTGGACCGAGAAGGGCATGGACGTGTTCAGCCCGTAGACGGAACTCGACGAGGCGTAGACCAGGTGCTGCACTTCGTTGTGGCGGCAGCATTCCAGCAGGTTGGCGAAGCCGACGATGTTGGAGTTTATGTAGGACTTGGGGTTGATGAGCGAGTAGCGTACTCCGGCCTGGGCCGCCAGGTTGACGACATGGGTGAACCCGAAGGCCTTGAAGAGTTCGTTCAGGGATTCGCCGTCGGCCAGGTCAACGGCTTCGAAACGGAAATTCTGCTCTGTTTCGAGCTGGCGCAAGCGGTCCTTCTTCAACTCTACCGAGTAGTAATCGTTGAGATTGTCGATGCCGAAGACTTCCGCTCCGGCGGCGGCGAAGCGCTTGGCGAGGTGAAAACCTATGAACCCCGCGGCGCCCGTGATGAGAATTTTCATGCGTTGCTCCATGTGAAACGTGACAATGAAGTTCACCTAGCGCAACGAGCATTTCTGGGCAATACGGAATTGTGTGCGTGAAAAATGATGCAGGTGGATCGTTTAGGCGGAAGGGAAATTCAGTTGCGGATGCCCTGCAGAATCTGCCAGGCGTCGTTTTTGAGCTGCTTGTCGCCTGCGGCCATGTCTTCGAGGTTCGGTAGCAATCGAAGTTCGGAGCTTCCAAACAAGGCAGCCGCGTTGCCGGAGTTCGGGTCACCTGAAACGGGCGACACCGGTCCGAAGCAGATGATGATGCGTGGAGCGAAGAACCGTAAGCCCTGGGCAAGGAGCCCCGGCGAAACATCGAGAGGCCACGCGCAGATATCGTTCTCCGGCCAGCCCAGGTGCGAGCGGACGCTGGCCTGGATTTTCCTGAACATGTCCAGGCGCGGGGGCGGGGTGGGCTGCTGCATGTCGGCAAACAGGCCGACGTAGGTCCACAGCGTGCGGACGGGCGATTGTTTCCCGTGAAACAGGGAGCGCAGAAGCGGCGGCACAGGCTCCTCGACACGGCTCGGGCCCTGGTCCGGAAATCGTTGGGCGACCGGCTTGCGGGCTGGTTCGGCGACCGCCTGTGCGGTTTCCTCGACGAACGGGCCGGGTTCCTGCGGCGCGGGTTCCTGCTGCGGGATTTCGGGCCGGCGCCAGAGGTGGGTGATGCCGAGACGCTTCAGCGTGCGCTGGGTTTCGGTCAGGGCGTATTCATCAAGATCCAATCCCAGATCCTCCAGGCGATTTCTGTCTTGGGCAGCTGCGGCCAGGATTCGCGCCTGCCGTGGCGGTCCATGACGAGCACGCGGTTGGTGGGCGTGGCGAAACCGGCGCCAGCCTCGTCCACGGGGTTGGCCACGATGAGGTCGAGGTTCTTGCGTTCGAGCTTGCCGGCGGCGTTGCGCTCCAGATTCTGGGCCTCGGCCGCGAAGCCGATGGTCACCTGGCCGGGTTTCTTGCTGCCGCTCAGGGTGGCCAGGATGTCCGGGTTGGGCTCGAAGGTCAAAGCCAAGGGCGCGCCGCCTTTCTTGAACTTGCCCAGTTCGCAGGCCGGCGGCCGGAAGTCCGCAACGGCCGCTGTGAAGCAGCCGATGTCCTGGGAAGGGAACACGTCGCCGGCAGCCTCGAACATCTCCCGGGCCGAGGTCACCGGGATGCGGCGGATCATGGCCGGCAGGGGCAGGTCCACGGGCCCGGTCACGGCCGTGACCTCGGCCCCG
>DPKT01000030.1 GCA_003542385.1 Desulfomicrobium sp. | reverse complement strand
CGCCGCGCCGAGGCCCCGGACGGGGCAGGCCGGACCGAAAGGGCGGACGGGCCCGAGCCACCTGCGCCTCATGAACCTGCTGAAATTCGCCGCCATGGCGTCGGTCCTGGCGGGCGGGGCCCATGTCCTGCACAACACGACGCAATTCCCGGACATGCCCTTCAACCCCGTGACCTGGTTCACCGGCGAGACCCCGTCCAAGGCCGTCGTCACGCGGAAGCAGACGATTCGCACCGACGCGGCGCCGCAGTCCGACGCCTCAGGCATCCTCAGGATCACGGCCGCCAGGGACACGTCCCTGACCCTGATCGATGAGCAGAACGGAAAAACGGTGCTGAGCCTCGAACTCAAGCGTGGGGAGTCGCGGGAAGTCGAACTGAGGAAAGGCCACTACACGGCCAGGATTCTGCAGGACGGCGCAGTCCGGACGCGCCGGGTGAGCTTCATCGCCGCCAGGGGAGCCCTCGAACTCTAGGGTCGGGAAGAGCGCGGTGCATGGCAGGCCTCAGGCATCGCTTCCCCGGCCCGCCGCCGCACCGAAAACGACGACGCCCCGTTCCGCAATGACCCGGAACGGGGCGTTTCAATTTCCGATCGGCGGCGAAGGGCCTCCCGGTCAACCCAGCAGGTACGTCAGCAGCCCGAGTTCCACGGTAATGTCCATGTTCAGGACCACCATGTTCTCAGGCGCCCTTACGGCGCGCGAGGCGAAATAGAGGGCGCCCCGCACGCCGAGCCTGCCGAGCCTGTCGATGACGCCCTGAACCTCGGGCGGCGCGACGGCGACGATGGCCATGTCTATCCTGTCGGCATCGAGTTCCTGTTCGAGGGCGGCCATGTCGTGAACCGGGATGCCCTCGATGGACCCGCCGATGTGCGCCGGGTCCTGATCGAAGATCTGCACGACTTCGAGATTGCGCTTCTTGAACGATTCCGAATGGATCAGCACGCTGCCGAACCCCCCCGCGCCGATCAGGACGACGTTGCGGCGGCGGTCCAGCCCGAGAACATGTGCAAGCTGGTCGCGAAGCTCGGACACATGGTAGCCCACTCCCCTGACCCCGAAGGTGCCGAATTCGGCGAGATCGCGCCGGACGAGGCTCTGGGTCACCCCTTCGATCTTCTCGAAATCCCTGGACGACATGATCCCGACCCCCTTGGCCTGGAGATGGTCGAGGGTGCGCAGATATGTGGAAACGCGGCGGATAATCAGATTCTTCCTGTCCACCCTGGGGCGCGGCTTGGAACGGGTCATGGGATACCTCGTACGTGATTCTGAACGGGAAATGGCCGGTCGCCGAGCAATCTTACAAACCGATAATTACATCCAACGGCTTAAACATACGTAATATTCTAAGACATTGCCACGAAAAATCGGCCCGCCACGGATGGAATCGAAGCCCGGCCGACCATAGACATATGGGGAACGAACGAAAACCGGCCATCCCGCAGGAGTTTCCCATGACGAAGTTCGGCATCATCCTCCTGGCCCTGCTCCTCTCCTCCACGGCTTCGGCCGAAGGCATCCTGCAGGTCAAGGGTCATGCCTTCTCCAATGTCCACGCCTGGCAGAAGGGGACGGAGGTGCGCGTCAGCGGGAGAGTCAGCGGGGGCCCCGCCAGGACTCCGTTCCAGGCCGTCATCCACGTCCTGAACGATGAAGGCGGGACCCACAGGGTCACCGTGCGCATGAACAGTTTTACGGGCCAGGGCGAAACCTTCGAATGCGGGTTCAAGTCCAAGAAGCGTTCGCGCTGGTGGCAGGTCAGCCAGATCGAGGTCGTGGGACCCGATCCCGATGAAATCCGCGCTCTCAAAGGGAAGGCAGAAGCCCCGCGTCAGACGCAGACGGCCGCGCCCTCCGGCGCGATGCCCGAAAGCGGCCCGCCGCAATGCTTCCCCCTGGAAGCGGCGAATGCGGGCCCCATGCCCAAAGTCATTTTCTCCTCACGGCGGCCGGTCTGTGTCACCGTGCGGGCATTGCCCTCAGGCCGCCTCGTTCTCATGAGCAACATCGATCAGAACGTTCCCAAGGAAGCCCTGCTGCCCAAAGGTGAATACGCCGCAAAAATAGTGGGCCACGGATTCGTCGCCAACCGGAATTTCAGCGTCTCCGGCAAAGGCGTCGAGATAGACCTGAACTAGGCCCGTCCCTGCGCTAACCGGACCGTCATCGCATCGGCCCCCGGGTGCGACGCACGGCCTTCGTCATTTCAAGGACAAGCAGCGGTACGGCCCCGAGGACGAAGAGCAGCATCCCGTCCGGCCAGGCGATGGGCACGGTCTTGAGGAAACTGCCCATGACCGCGTTGTGCTGGCTCAGGACCTGCAGTGCCAGAGTGAGGCCCACCACCAGCAGCAGGCTCACGTTGGCCCGCGAGGCCATGCCCCAGATGGGCCTGGTTGCGCTGCGCGCGCCGAAGGAACGCAGCAGTTCCGCGAAGACCAGCACCGTGAAGGCCCAGGAGCGGGCCGTCTCGACGCCGTCGGCCTTCAGGGCCAGGAGATAGGCCGCAAAGGCCACCGAAGCCGTCAGGAACCCCGTCAGGAGCATGCCCCCGAAGAAGCCGCCGTCCGTGATGGACTCGCTGCGCGGACGCGGCCGGCGGGCCATGACCGCGGGGTCGATGGGGTCCGTGGCCAGGCACAGGGCGGGCAGGCCGTCGGTGACGAGGTTGATCCACAGCAGATGGATGGGCAGCAGCGGCACGGGCAGACCGATGACGATGCAGACCGCCATGAGCAGAAGTTCGCCCGTGTTGCCGGCCAGGAGGTACTGCAGGGTCTTGCGGATGTTGTCGAAGATGCCCCTGCCCTCTTCCACGGCGGCCACGATGGTCGCGAAATTGTCGTCGGTGATGATCATGTCCGAGGCCTGCCGGGTGACCTCCGTCCCGCTGCGGCCCATGGCGATGCCGATGTCCGCG
>DPKT01000333.1:6637-6954 GCA_003542385.1 Desulfomicrobium sp. | reverse complement strand
GGCCCGGCACGCGTTGCCGCAGAACTCCCCGCCCATCATGTCCAGGCGCACGGGCCGGGCCGCAAGGTCAAGGAAGCCGACCTGCTCGGCCTGGAGGTGCCCCGCGCCCATGAGAGCCCGCGACACGGCCGCCCTGTCCCCCGCAGGCACGGGGTCGAGGATCAGGATGGTGGGGTTGCCTCCCGGAACGGCCTTGTAGAATCGCAGTGTGCGCACGTCTGCCTCCTTGCGCGGTAGAAAAGCCTGCCTTAGTCCATGAACACCCGTCGGGCAAGGCGCTCTTGACCCCCACCGCCCCGCGCGCGTAGGAGGTTCTT
>DPKT01000333.1:659-6565 GCA_003542385.1 Desulfomicrobium sp. | reverse complement strand
CCTCCACCGGCCATCTGATCATCGCGGGACACCTCCTGGGGTTCACGGGACCCAAGGCGGAAACCTTCGAAATCGTCATCCAGCTCGGCGCCATCCTGGCCGTGGTGGCCATGTACCTGCCGACCTTCTGGGGCCTGGTGCGGCCCACTGGGCGGGCCTTCGGGGGCATGCGCGGACTGTGGCTGCTGTTCCTGACATCCGTGCCCGCGTCTCTGCTGGGCCTCTTCGCCCACTCGGCCATCAAGGAGCACCTCTTCTCGCCCGTGACCGTGGCCTTCGCCCTCATCATCGGCGCCCTGGCCATCCTTCTGGTCGAACGGCTCAAGATCAAAAAAAGCGTCGGCGACCTGGACGAGATGACCCCGGCCCTGGCCCTGGGCGTCGGCTGCTTCCAGTGCCTGGCCCTGTGGCCCGGCTTCTCGCGTTCGGCCGCGACCATCATGGGCGGCATGATCCTGGGCGTGGACCGGCGGGTGGCGGCCGAGTACTCCTTCATCGCCGCCGTGCCCCTCATGTTCGCGGCCACGGGCTACGACCTGCTCAAGAGCTGGCGGATCTTCGGCCCCGACGATTTCCTCGTTCTGGCCGTGGGCTTCGCCGTATCCTTCGTTTCGGCCTGGGCCGCGGTCAAGGTCTTCATCGCGCTGCTCTCCCGCCTGACCCTGCGGCCCTTCGCCTGGTACCGCCTGGCCCTTGCCCCGGTCGTACTCTGGATCTTCTGGTGAGGCCATGACCATCGAGCACGAAGCCAAATTCCGCCTGACCGGCTGCCAGGGCCTCGAAGAACGGCTCCGCGCCCTCGGCAGCCTGCGCACGCCCTGGCACTTCGAGTCCAACACGGTCTACGACCGCGGAGGGGAACTTGCATGCACGGGACGCCTCCTGCGCCTTCGGCGCGCGCTGGTCACGACCCTGACCTTCAAGGAGCCCGCTGCCGGCCCGGACGCGCCAGGGGTCAAGAGCCGCCTGGAGCGGGAATGCCGGGTCGACGATGCCGGAAGCATGGACCTCATCCTGCGCGGCCTGGGCTACGCCGCGAGCTTCACGTACGAAAAATTCCGCGCCGTTTGGGATGTGGCCGGCACCGCCGTGTGCCTGGACATCCTGCCCTTCGGCCACTTCGCGGAGATCGAAGGGGCGCCTGAGGCCATCCCGGAACTGGCCGGGCGCCTGGGCCTGGACATGGATGCGGCCCTGGCCGTCAGCTACCACAGGCTGCACCGCGATTGGCGACTGGCGCAGGGGCTCCCCCCCGCCGGGAGCTTCGTCTTCGAACCGGCCGAACGAGAACGTCTGAACACCCTGCTGGGCTGCGAGGCCCGGACCGGAGGAGATACATGCTAAGCGACATCCAGCTCGAAAAATACGCCAAGGTCCTGTTCTGGGGCATGCAGAAGGCCCGCGTCACCCCCTTCGCCCCCGGCGACATCGTCCTCATCCGCACGGACCTGCAGGCCCTGGCCCTGGCCGAGAAGATGCAGGCCCTGGTCCTGGAGAAGGGCCTCAACCCCGTGGTGCGCATGAACCTGCCGAGCACCCTGGAAAAGGGGTTCTTCACCGGGGCCGGACAGGACCAGCTGTCCTTCGTCGTGCCCGGCGACCGCGAACTCTTCGAACGCCTGGGAGGCCTCGTCTCGCTCCTGGCCCCGGATTCCATCACGCACCTGAAGGACACCCCGCCGGCCAAGATCGCCAGCTTCTCCCTGGCCCGCAAATACCTGCGCGACATCCTGGACCGCCGGGAGGCAATGCGCGAGTTCGGCTGGACCCTTTGCCTCATGCCCACCTCGGCCCTGGCCGAAAACTCCGGCCTGTCCCTCGACGACTACGCCGCCCAGATCGTCCGCGCCGCCTACCTCGACGACGCCGACCCCGTGGCGGCCTGGGAGGGCATCTTCCGCCAGGCCGAAGGCGTCAAGGCCTGGCTCAACGCCATGGACGTCGAATACTATCACGTGCAGTCCGCTTCCACGGACCTCAAGGTCTTCCCCGGCCGCGACCGGCGCTGGATCGGCGTGTCGGGCCACAACATCCCGAGCTTCGAGCTCTTCATGTCCCCGGATCACCGCCTGACCGAGGGCGTCTACCACGCGGACCAGCCCTCCTACCGCAGCGGCAACCTCGTCAGCGGCGTGACTTTGGAGTTTTCCGGGGGCAAGGCCCGCGTGGCCGGGGCCGACCAGGGCGAAGCGTTCGTGCGGTCCCAGCTGGAGATGGACCCAGGCGCGTGCCAACTGGGCGAATTCTCCCTCACGGACAAGCGCTTCTCGCGCATCGACGCCTTCATGGCCCACACCCTCTTCGACGAGAACTTCGGCGGCGAGCACGGCAACTGCCACGTGGCCGTGGGCGCTTCCTACGCGGACACCTATGCGGGGGACCCGGCCGAACTGACCGAGGAGAGAAAAAAGGAGCTGGGCTTCAACGACTCGGCCCTGCACTGGGACCTCGTCAACACCGAGCCCAAAAAAGTGACCGCCTTCCTGCGCGACGGCACGAAGACGGTCATTTACGAAGACGGCATGTTCGCCATGCCGCAGGCAGGCTAGGAACCGCCGCAGAAATCGCGCATGGCCTCCAGGGTCTGGCCGCAGACGCGGTCCAGATCCCGGCGGAGCCGATCCACGTCATCCCAGGACCCGGCCTTGGCGGCCCGCTCGGTCTCGGCAGCGATCTCGCAGAGCCGGGACGCGCCCACCGTGGCCGAAGCGCCCTTGAGGGAATGGGCCGTGCGCTCCACGCCGTAGAGGTCTCGCTCCGCAGCGCATGCGTCCATCTTTTCGAGCTTCCTGGGAGCGTCGCTGACGAAAAGCTGGAACAGGCTGGCCAGCAGTTCCCGGTCCCCGGACATGCGTTCCAGGGTCTCTTCCATGGACAGAAGCGGTGCATTCGTCACGTCTGCTCTCCTCGTGCGGCTGAGTGTATCCGACGCCAGTCACGTACTTTTTTTTCCCGATCCTGAAAAGCGCTTTTCCTCCCCGAACCGGCATGACCGGCTTTTCGACATCCCGCGCGCCCCTTGCCACTTCACAATCTTGCCTATAGACTTATCTAACTTTTTTCCGAGCACAACGCCAACAGGACGACGACACCATGGACCACATGTCCTCCAACCTGGAAGACTATCTCGAAGTCATATTTTCCCTGGAATCAGCGCATTCCGAGGCCCGCGCCAAGGATATCGCCGACGCCATGGGCGTGCAGCGCGCCTCCGTGACCAACGCCCTGCAGAAACTCTCCCAGCGCGGCCTCATCAACTACCAGCCCTACAGTTCGGTGACGCTCACTCCCGAGGGTTTCCGCACGGCCACGCGCATCGTGCACCGCCACAAGGTGCTCTTCGACTTCCTGCACACGTTCCTGCAGATCCGCCCCGAGGTGGCCGAGGACACGGCCTGCAAGCTGGAGCACCACATCGACGACGAGAGCCTCGAGACCCTGACCAGGTTCGCACGCTTCATCATGACCTGCCCGCGCACGGGCAAGGACTGGCTGGAGAACTTCACCAGGACCTGCAGCGAGCGGGGCACCTGCACCAACTGCGCGGAATGCATCCGCTCCTGTCTGGAACGGCAGGACGACAAGTGCTCCAAGTCATCCTGACGGACGGATAGCGCGACAGGCGCCGACCGGCCGGAAAAGGCCCTCGGCGTGCGGCCTCGCTCCGGCGACCTCGTCCCTTGACAAATTAGACGTCCTAAATATTCTTCCCCGGCGTGAATCCGGTCGGCCATGCAGCTTCAAGGAGAATCCGTGTCAACCATCGTCAACTTGCGACAAATGCGCGTGGATCAGCGCGGCATCATCAAGACCGTCGCCGCCCAGGGCGAACTCGGCCGCCGAATCCGGGACATGGGCCTCGTCCCCGGGACCGAGGTCACCGTCATCGGACGCGCCCCCCTGAAGGACCCCGTCGCCCTGCGCCTCAAGGGTTTCACGCTGACCCTGCGCAACAGCGAGGCGGACTTCATCACCGTCGAACTCCCGGAAGACGACCTTGACTGAAGCCATCGCCACCATCGCCCTGGCCGGCAACCCCAACGCCGGCAAGACCACGCTCTTCAACGCCCTGACGGGGTCCAGGCAGCACGTCGGCAACTATCCCGGCATCACCGTGGAGAAGAAGGAGGGCTTCGTGGACATGCCCTCGGGCACGGTCCGCGTCATCGACCTGCCCGGCACCTACTCCATGACGGCCTACTCCCAGGAAGAGCTCGTGGCCCGCGACTTTCTCGTCAAGGAGCGCCCCCAGGGCATCATCAACGTCATCGACGCCACCAGCCTGGAGCGCAACCTGTACCTGACCGTGCAGTTCCTGGAGCTGGGCATCCCGGTGACCCTGGCCCTGAACATGGTCGACGCCCTGGAATCCAAGGGCATCCGCATCGACTCGGACCGCCTGGCCGACCTCATGCGCCTGCCCGTGGTCCGCACCGTGGCCCGGAGCGGCCTGGGCGTGCGCGAGGCCCTGCAGGCCGCCCTGACGCATCCCCGGAAATCCTGGGAACCGCTGTTCATCTCCTACGGCCCGGATCTGGACCCGGTGCTCGGGGAAATGACGAAACTGATCTCAGGCGCGGGCTTTCTGGCGGACACGTACCCGCCGCGCTGGCTGGCCCTCAAGTTCCTGGAAAACGACCTGGTCGTGCGCCAGCTCTTCGAGGCCGACTACGAACTGCACCGGCGCCTGCGCGACATGGCCGACGAGGTGGCCCGCCACTGCGAGATGACCCTCAAGACCCAGCCCGAATTTCTCATCGCCGACTACCGCTACGGCTACATCTCCTCCATCCTGCGTCAGGGCGTGCTGACCGTCATGCCCGACCTGCAGGGCCGGGCCGACCTCTCGGACAAGATCGACGCCGTGCTGACCCATCAGGTGGCCGGACCGGCCATCATGCTCGCCATCCTCTACGGCCTGTTCAGCGTGACCTTCACCCTGGGCGAGGTCCCCATGGGATGGGTCGAGGCCGCCTTCGCATGGCTGGCCGAACTAGCCGGAAAGATGCCGCCGGGCCTGACGCGCTCCCTGATCATCGACGGCATCATCGCCGGCGTGGGCGGGGTGCTCGGCTTCGTGCCCCTCATCCTCATCATGTTCCTGGGCATCACCTTTCTGGAGGATTCGGGCTACATGGCGCGCATGGCCTACATGCTCGACCGCGTCTTCCGCATCTTCGGGCTGCACGGCAGCTCCGTGGTGCCGTTCATCATCTCCGGCGGCATCCCCGGCGGCTGCGCCGTGCCGGGCGTCATGGCGGCGCGCACCCTCAGAAGCCCCAAGGAGAAGCTGGCCACGCTCCTGACCGCGCCCTTCATGGCCTGCGGGGCCAAGGTGCCGGTCTTCATCCTGCTCGCGGCCGCGTTCTTCCCCGAACACGGGGCGCGAGTCATGTTCCTCATCACCCTGGCCGGCTGGGCGGCGGCCCTGGTGGCGGCCAAAATGATGCGCTCCACGATCATCCGCGGCCCGTCGACCCCCTTCGTCATGGAGCTGCCGCCCTACCGCATGCCCACGGCCATGGGCCTCGTGCTGCACACCTGGGAGCGCGGCTGGCAGTACATCAGAAAGGCCGGCACCGTCATCCTGGCCATCGCCGTGCTGATATGGGCCATGATGACCTTCCCCGGGCTGCCCCAGGAGATGGCCGCACCCTACGAGGCCGAAATGGCCGGCATCCGGGAGCAGTTGCAGGCCGAAACCGGCGAGGCGGCCCGCGGCGAACTCGAGGCCTCCCTCGCGGCCCTGGAGCTGCGCCTCAAGGAAGAGGCCCTGACCCATTCCCTGGCCGGCCGCCTGGGCCAGGCCATCGAGCCCGTCACGGCCTGGGCCGGCTTCGACTGGCGCACCAACATCGCCCTGCTGGGCGGCATCGCGGCCAAGGAGGTCATCGTCTCCACCCTGG
>DPKT01000333.1:241-568 GCA_003542385.1 Desulfomicrobium sp. | reverse complement strand
TCCTCTACTCGCCGTGCTTCGTCACGGTGGTGGCCATCGCCCGCGAGGCGTCGTGGGGCTGGGCGGCCTTCAGCGTCGTCTTCAACACGGCCTTCGCCTTTGCCCTGGCCACGGCGACCTATCAACTCGGCATGCGCCTGGGGTGGTGATGTTCTTCTGCAAAACCAAGGACACGGCCGACGGGGTGCGGACCCTGAACGACCTCAAGGACGGCGAGAAGGCCGTGGTGCGCTGCCTTTCCCGATCCCAGGGCTGCCACCTGAGCAAGCTCACGGCCATGGGCATCACCCCGGGCACCGAGATCGAGATGCTCTCCAACTCCGGCGG
>DPKT01000333.1:0-186 GCA_003542385.1 Desulfomicrobium sp. | reverse complement strand
AAGATCTCCGTCGTCATTCCGGTCTTCAGGGAAGAGGCGATCGCCGCGCTGCTGGCCGACCTCCTGGCCAGACCGGATGCCGGCGCGCTCGAAGTCATCGTGGTCGACGGCGCACCCGGACAGGACACCCTGGGCCGCATCCCCGCGCAGCTGGCCGCAGACCCGCGCCTGACCCTCCTGGCCTCC
>DPKT01000092.1 GCA_003542385.1 Desulfomicrobium sp. | reverse complement strand
GGGGCCGCCCGCGAGCCCTGGCGGGTGGCCAGGGCCCACCTTCACGCCCTTGGCATCGACGAACCCCACGGCAAGGCTTGGCCGTGGCTCGAAGAATATGCCGGCGCCGACAGAATCGTGGGGCAGATGCTGGCCAAGCGACTCAACTCCCCCCTGTCGTCAAGCTGCGGGCGCCTGTTCGACGCCGTGGCGGCCATGCTCGGGGTCTGTCAGCGCATTTCGTACGAAGGGCAGGCGGCCATCCGCCTCGAAGCAGTACAAGACAAGAATGAAAAATACGTATATACCTGCCCCATCGTTGAGCAAGACGGTCTGATGGAACTGCAGACGACGGAGCTTTTCGCGCAGGTCCATGCGCAATGGCTGGAAGGGGAAAGCGTCGGGCGCATCAGCAGGCGCTTCCACCTCGGCCTGGTGGACGGACTGACGAGCTGGTGCGTGCGCCTGGCCGAAAGGAACGCCTGTTCCACGGTAGCCTTGAGCGGAGGCGTCATGCAGAACCTGACCCTGGCCGCCGAACTGCCGCCAGCCCTGGCGCAGCAGGGCCTGACCGTCCTCACGCACAACGCCCTGCCGCCCAATGACGCCTGCATCTCCCTTGGCCAGGCGGCCTATGGCAGACTGACGCTGCAACCCTAAAAGGAGCCTTTCCTGTGGACATACTCTCCAACATAAAGCCCATCTTCGGCGCCGTGTGGAAGATCCTGACATTCATCCGCAACGCCGTGTCCAACATCGTCTTCCTTGTACTGGTCATCGTCCTCGCCATGGCCTTCTTCGGCGGCTCCGAAGAGGGTCTGGACCGCAACGCCGTCCTGCTGGTCAATCCCGCCGGCACGCTGGTGGAGGAAAAGGCCGCCCCGGAAGCGGCCGAGGCGTTCCTGCGCAAGATGGGGCGCGACACGGCCAAGGCCGACGAGACCAAGACCCAGGACGTCATCGACGCCATCCGCGCGGCCGCCACGGACTCCCGGATCAAGGCCATGGTCATCGACCCCCGGGACATGGTGGGCTGCGACACGACCAAGCTCCTGGACATCGGCAAGGCCATCCGCGACTTCAAGGAGACGGGCAAGCCCGTCCTGGCCCACGCCATGGCCTTCACCCAGGGCCAGTACCTGCTGGCGTCCTACGCCGACACGATCTCGGTCAACCCGCTGGGCGGCGTGCTCATCACCGGCTTCGGCATGTACCCGACCTACTACAAGGGCCTGCTGGACAAGACCCGCGTCAATTTCCACGTCTTCCGCGTCGGGGACTACAAGACGGCCGTGGAGCCCTTCGTGCGCGAATCCATGTCCGAGGAGGCCCGCCAGTCCGGCCAGGTCTGGCTGGACGCGCTGTGGCAGGCCTACCTGGCCGAGACGGCCGGCAACCGCAGCGTTTCGACCGCCGACATCGTCCGCTACGTCGAAACCATCGACACCGAACTGGCCAAGGCCAAAGGCGACGCCGCCAAGCTGGCCATGTCCGCCAAACTGGTCGACGCCATCAGGACGGGCGACCAGTTCGACCAGTTCCTGGCCGAGAAGATCGGCCAGAAGACCGAAAGCCTGCACCGCGTCGCCTTTGGCGACTACCTTTCCCTGAACCCGCCCAGGAAGGCCGCCAAGGGCGAGACCGTCGGCATCATCCGGACCAGGGGCCCCATCCTGCCCGGCAAGCAGCCCGAGAACCTGACCGGCAGCGAGTCCGTGGCCGAACTGTTCCGCAAGGCCCGCGAAGACTCCTCCATCGTGGCCGTGGTCCTTCGTCTGGACAGCCCCGGCGGCAGCGCGGCCGCCTCGGAGGAGATCCACCACGAGATCGCCCGCACCCAGGAAGCCGGCAAGCCCGTGGTCGTGTCCATGGGCAGCGTGGCCGCGTCCGGCGCCTACTGGATCGCCTCGGGCGCCAACCGCATCGTGGCCGCGCCCACGACCCTGACGGGCTCCATCGGCATCTTCGCCGCCTTCCCGACCTTCGAGAACGCGGCCGGTTCTTTGGGCATAACGAGCGACGGCATCGGCACCACCTCCCTGGCCGACCTGGGCAACCCGCTGCGCCCCCTGTCGCCCAAGGTCGAGGCCTCCGTCGGACACCTCCTCAAGTTCGGCTATGACCTCTTCGTCAGCCGCGTGGCCAACGGACGCCGCATGGCCCCCGAGGACGTCGAGAAGATGGCCCAAGGCAGGGTCTTCCTCGGGCAGGTGGCCCAGGAGGCCAGGCTCGTGGACCAGCTCGGCGACCTGGACGAGGCCGTCAAGACCGCCGGCACGCTGGCCGGGCTGACCGCCGTCGAAAGCAAGGAGTTGCGCCGGGAACCCACGGCCAAGGAAAAATTCATGCAGGCCTTCTTCTCTTCGGGCCAGGCCCTCCTCGCCCCCCAGTCCCCGACCCTGCACAAGCTCATGGCCATGGCCCGGGCCCAGGCCGGGCTGCTGGACACCATGACCGACCCGGGCCACATCTACGCCCGCAGCCTCGAATGCGAGGCGTCCTCGTTCTGACCCGCACCCCCGCCCGGCGCACCGCGCCGGGCGGGCATTCCCGGCCCCCCCAGCCTTTTCGCCTTGCCAACCCCCTGCCTTGCGATTAAAAATTATCTTTTTTCGTGACCGCGGACGCCCTTCCGCCGCTTCGCATCTTCACCAACGGCCCTCACTCAGGCCAGACCAACGGATACCGCCATGCCCCAGAAAGGACCACATATATCCCTCGCCCCCGAACGCCTGGTCAAACGCGTCCTCGGACTGCCTCTCGAAGAGTTCCAGACCTGGCCCGAATACCTGCAGCAGCTGGCCCTGGACCTGGCAGAAGAGCTGTTCATCATCCGCTACAACCCGTTCATCCCGCCCAAGGATGTCCGCCAGAGCGTGAACGCCCGGCTGCAGGCCGAGCGCGCCGCCCTGTCGCCGGAATACTTCCGCGAGCTCTCGGGCTGCCTGGAGCGCTTCTGGCAGAACTGGGAAGCCGACCAGAAGTTCAGGGCGGCACTCGTGGAGCGCCTGTCCAAAATCCTGGACAAGGAGCAGATCGTCACCGCGGCCAACAACCTCATCGAGTGCTCCACCGACGCCACGGACCTGCGCATGGAGCTGCCGGCCCTGGTGGTCTTCCCCGAGAACACGGCCCAGATCCAGGGCATCATCCGCCTGGCCAACGAGATGGGCTTCCCCATCGTGCCCCGCGGCGGGGGCTCGGGACTCACGGGCGGCGCCGTGCCGGCCAAGCCGCGCAGCGTGATCCTGAGCCTGAGCCGCCTGAAAGAGATCATGGACATCGACGTCCAGGGCCGGACCATCACCCTGCAGTCCGGCGTCATCACCCTGAACGCCATCCAGGCCGCGGCGGCCAAGGGCATGCTCTTCACCGTGGACCCGGCCTCCAAGGCGGCCTCGTCCATCGGCGGCAACGTCTCGGAGAACGCCGGCGGCCCCTTCGCCTTCGAGTACGGCACGACGCTCGACAACCTCCTGTCCTACAAGATGGTCCTGCCCACGGGCGAACTGGTCCAGGTCAGGCGGGTGGACCACCCCTGGCACAAGATCATGCCCGATGAGGCCGCCACATACGAAATCCTCGACGAATTCGGCAACCGCAAGGAGCTTCTGACCCTCAAGGGCGACGAGATCCGCGGCACGGCCCTGGGCAAGGACGTGACCAACAAGTTTCTGGGCGGCCTGCCCGGCGTGCAGAAGGAGGGCGTGGACGGCGTCATCACCGAGGCCACCTTCACCCTGCACCCCATCCTGCCCCACTCGCGCGTCATGTGTCTGGAATTCTACGGCAATTCCATGCGCAACGCCATGTACGTCATCAAGGACATCGTGGCCCTGCGCGACGAGATCCGCACCCAGGGCGACCTGGTCAAGCTCTCGGCCCTGGAGGAGTTCGGCATCAAGTACGTCCAAGCCATCGAGTACTCCAAGAAGTCCCAGAAGTTCGACGGCATCCCCATCTCGGTACTCATCATCCAGCTCGACTCCACCGACGAGGAGGCCGTGTTCGACGCCGTGCGCCGCATCACGGACATCTGCGCGAACTACGACAACGTCGACAGCTTCGTGGCCGCCGACGAGCGCGAGGCCGAAGTTTTCTGGCACGACCGCCACCAGCTCTCGGCCATCTCCAAGCGCACCAGCGGCTTCAAGCTCAACGAGGACATCGTCATCCCCTTGGAGGTCATCCCGGATTTCTCGGACTTCCTGGAGGAGCAGAACCTCTATTACCTGGCCATCGCCTACCGCGAGGCCCTGCGCCAGGTGCAGGCGCTGCCGGGAATCGAGGTCGACGACGAGTTCGTGCGCATGGAGATGGACGTGGCCTCGTCCATCATCAAGGGCAAGACCCGCAAGGACGAGCTGCCCGAGCAGGAACTGCAGCTGCAGACGTCCTTCTTCTTCCAGCACCTCAAGGGCAAGTACCCCAAGCTGCACGAGGAATTGTCCAAGATCTTCGAGAACATGCAGAACACGCGCGTCGTCATCGCCAACCACATGCACGCCGGCGACGGCAACTGCCACGTCAACCTGCCCGTCAACTCCAACGACCCGCGCATGCTGGCCCTGGCCGAGGAGGCCGTGGAGAAGATTTTCCACAAGGTCCTGGAATTCAAGGGTCAGGTCTCTGGCGAGCACGGCATCGGCATCACCAAGATCGGCTTTTTGGCCGAGGAGAAGATCGCGGCCCTGCGCGCCTACAAGAAGAAGGTCGACCCCAACAACATCTTCAACCCCGGCAAGCTGACCCAGCGCGACCTGGTGGTGGTGCCCTACACCTTCTCCTTCAACCGCCTGATCAAGGACATCAACAAAACGGCGCTCCCGGGCAAGGAGAGCCTCATCAACCTGCTGCTGAACGTGCAGACCTGCACCCGCTGCGGCAAGTGCAAGCAGGTCTGCCCCATGTACCTGCCCCAGAAGGGGCTGCTCTTCCACCCGCGCAACAAGAACATCACCCTCGGCGCCCTGGTGGAGGCCATCTACTATTCCCAGCTGCAGAACGGCGAGCCCCAGACCCAGCTCCTGGGCGAACTGCGCAAGATCCTGGAGCACTGCACGGCCTGCGGCAAATGCTACGCCATCTGCCCGGTCAAGATCCGCACCCAGGACGTGACGCTGCAGATGCGCGCCTACCTGGAGGAAAAGGGCGCGGGCGGGCACCCCTTCAAGAACCGCGTGCTGAACCTCCTGAGCCAGGACCCGCAGGCCACCCTGCCCAAGGTGGCCAAGATCGCCGGCATCGGCCAGGAGCTCGGCAACCGGGCCGTGAACCTGCTGCCGGCCAAGTGGCGCGAGCGCCTCGACAGCCCGTTGCTGCGCGGCAAGGGGCCTTCCACCCAGTTCAAGAACCTCAAGGAAGGCCTGCACCTCGCCAAGGGCAACATCATCTCCGCCAAGGACGCGCCCAGCAAGCGCGCCGTGATCTACTTCCCGGGCTGCGGCGCGAGCCTCTTCTACCGCTCCATAGGCATGGCCGCCGTTCGCCTGCTCCTCGACGCCGGCGTGAGCGTGGTCCTGCCGCCGGACCACCTGTGCTGCGGCTACCCGCTGCTGGCCTCGGGCTGCCGGGACCAGTTCGAGCGCATGGGCAAGGAGAACCAGAAGGTCCTCGAAAACCTGATCCGGCAGGCCGAAACCGCGGGCTTCGCCGTCAAGGCCGTGCTGACCTCCTGCGGCACCTGCCGCGAAGGCATCAAGGACTACCGCCTCAAATCCCTGGAAACACGCCAGGTGGAGCACATGGACGTGGTGCAGTACATCATCCAGAACTCCAAGGCGGGCTTCGGCCAGGGACCGGAGCGCCTACTCTACCACGCGGCCTGCCACCACGAGTGGACCGGGGTCCCGCCGCTGAAGGCCGGGGAAATCTACGCTCGCGAAGTGGGCAAGCTGGTGGGGGCCCAGGTTTCGATCTCGCCCCACTGCTGCGGCGAATCCGGCCTCGGAGCCCTGACATCGCCCCGGATCTACAACCGCCTGCGGGCGCGCAAGAAGGAGCAGCTCTCGGCGGACCTCGCGGCCTACCAGGCCGACGGCCCGATCATCGTCGGCTGCCCGTCGTGCAAGATCGGCATCCAGAGGACGCTCCTGGACATGGGTGCCGACCGCGACGTGCTGCATACCCTGGAATACCTGGCCCGCTTGCGGCACGGGGAGAACTGGCGCAAGGAGTTCCACAAGCAGCTGGCCAAGTCCGAGGCCCAGGCCGGCGTGCAGATCGTGACGGCCACGGCCTGACGGACCCGGAAATCCGCATGAAGCTCTTAGGCATCGACTACGGCCAGAAGCGCATCGGACTGGCCATCGCCCACGGCGGCATGGCCTTCCCATTGAAGACCCTGGCCAAAAGCACCAGGGACAAGCTCTTCGCCGACCTGCTGGCCGTCATCGCGGCCGAGGGCGTCGAGGCAGTGGTCCTGGGCCTGCCCCTGGACATGGAAGGCAATGAGACCCTGACCACGCGGCAGGTCCTGAACTTCCGCGACAGTCTGGCCCGGCGCACGGACCTGCCCATCCACCTCGTCAACGAGGCCCTGACGTCCTTTGACGCCCGCGAGCGTCTGCGCGAGGCCGGCGTGCCGGCGCGCAGGCAGGCCGAGATGCTCGACCAGATGGCGGCAGTGTGCATCCTCGAAACCTATCTGGGGAATTCATGAAGACGTGGATGAAGCTCGCCCTGGGCGTGGCACTTGCGGCGGTCATCGCTGCCGCGGCGGGACTGTACGCCGCGTGGCGCTACGTGGAGACCCCAGTCGAACCGGAGTCGAACGCGACGACGGTCTTTCGGGTCGAGACGGGGGAGAACCTGCGCGGCGTGTCCGCGAAGCTTGAGGAGCAAGGGCTGATCAGGCACGCCGAGGCCTTCCGGACCTACGGGCGCTACCGCAAGCTGCCCCTGCAGGCCGGGGAGTTCGAACTCTCCAGATCCATGAGCCCGCGGCGGATTCTGGAAGTCCTGGCCTTCGGCAAGCCCATCCTCTACCGCCTGAGCTTCGCCGAAGGGCTGACCATGCGCGAGGTGGCCCAGGCCGTGAACGCCACGGGCCTGACCACGGCGGAAAGGTTCCTGGCGGCCTGCCGGGACCGGGACTACCTGCTCTCCAAGGGCATCAACGCCACGGACGCCGAAGGCTATCTCTTCCCCGAGACCTATTTCTTCGCGCGCATCCCGGACCGGAGCCCCTACCCCATCCTCGACGCCCTGCTGGAGCGTTTCCGGGCCAGCGTGGCGGACCTGCCCCAGGCCGGGGACCCCGCGGCCCTGCACCGCATGGTCATCCTGGCGTCCCTCGTCGAGAAGGAGACGGCCATCCCCGCCGAGCGGCCGGCCGTGGCCGGGGTATACGCCAACCGCCTGCGGCTCGGCATGCTCCTGCAGTGCGACCCGACCATCATCTACGGCCTGGGTGAAAACTTCGACGGCAACCTGCGACGCTCCCACCTGCAGGATGCCTCCAACCCCTACAACACCTACGTCCACCCGGGCCTGCCGCCCGGCCCCATCTGCTCGCCCGGCAAGGCCTCGCTCCAGGCGGCCTCAAGCCCCGAAGAGCACGAATTCCTCTACTTCGTGGCCCGTCCAGACGGCTCGCACCAGTTCAGCCGCACCCTGCGCGAGCACACCAACGCCGTCATCAGGCACCAGCGCAAGGGACGCCCTTTCCCGTCCGACAAATCACCTGGCGACTGAACGGGCAGACTTCACTGCGACAGGGCTTCGCGCTGCTCGTCGGATTCGGAGTTGAAGAGCGCCACCTGCCTGAAGGCCTGGGAAAAACCCGCGAACGCGTCCACGATGTCCGGGTCGAAATGCGTCCCGGCGCCCTGCAGGATGATCTCCTCGGCCTTGGTGTGGGTGAAGGGCGGCTTGTAGACCCGGCGGCTGATGAGGGCGTCGTAGACGTCGGCCAGAGCCATGATCCTCCCGCACAGGGGGATGCCCTCGCCGGCGAGCCCCTGCGGGTAGCCGCTGCCGTCCCATTTTTCGTGGTGGGTGAAGACGATGTCCTCGGCCATGCGCAGGAACGGCATGGCCCCGAGCTTGCGCTGCACCGAGATGATGGCGTCCCGGCCGTACTCGGTATGCCGGCGCATCTCGGCGAACTCCTCGGCGGTCAGCGCCCCTGGCTTGAGCAGGATATGGTCGGGCACGCCGACCTTGCCGATGTCGTGCAGCGGGCACGTCAACCCCAGAAGCTCGATGTAGTCGCGGGTCAGGGTGCGCGAGAAACGCGGGTGCGTCCGCAGTTCCTCGGCCAGGATGGCCACGTACCCCTTGACCCGGTGGATGTGCTGGCCTGTCTCGGGGTCGCGGTATTCCGCCAGGGCGGCCATGCTCTCGATGGTCGCCTGCTGGGTCTGGATGACCTCGCGGGTGCGCTCGCGAACCATCTCCTCCAGGCGTTCGTTCTGGCGGCGCAGGTCCCGCTGGGCCTGGGCCAGGAGCAAATGCGTCCTCACCCTGGCCTTGAGCTCCTCGACCTCGAAAGGCTTGCTCAGGTAGTCCACGGCACCGAGCTGGAAACCCCGTGCCTTGGTGCCCACGTCGGACAGGGCCGAGAGCATGATGACCGGCACCTCGGCCGTGGCGGGATGCCGCTTGAGCCTCTCCAGGACCTCGTAGCCGTTCATGCCCGGCATCATGATGTCCAGCAGAATCAGATCCGGCGGGGACTCCGCGGCCATCTCCAGCGCCGACGCCCCATCCAGGGCCACGGCCAGTTCATGGCTCTTGCCCAGCGTGTTGACCAGTATGTCCAGGTTGAGCTTGGTGTCGTCGACTGCGAGCACCCGGCGTTGCGACAGATCCATCATGCCTCTCTCTTGATTTTCTCCAGAACCTTTTCCGCCAGGGCCAGGGCGGGGGCGAAGTCGTACTGCTCCGTCAGGGCGCAGATGCGGTCCACGTCATCACGGTAGGCCATGGGCACGTTCGCGGCGCACAGCCTGTCCGCCACGGCCTGGCATTTCATCGGGGTCCTCGAACGCAGCCCCGGAAGCAGTTCATCCAGAAAGGCGGCCAGGGCCGAAACATCCAGCTCCGTCCCCTGGCGGCAGGAAACCTCGAAACCCTCCAGGCGTCCTATTTCCCCCAGCATGGCTTCGAAGGCATCTCGAAACGATGCGAACGCCTCGGCGCAATCTCCCGGCGCATCGCCGGCCAGCCGCCTCTCGAGGTCCGCAGCCGCCCCCTCGACCCGGTATGCCCCGATGTTGGCGCACATGCCCCGCAGGGAATGCACGATCATGCGGGCCTCCACCGTCTCGCCGCGGTCCAGGAGCTCCCGTATCCGGGCCGCGGACTGCCCGTACTCGCGGCGGACGTGCAGCAGCGAGTCCGCATAGGCCGCGCCGTCCCCCATGAAACGGGCGATCCCGCCCTGCACGTCGATGTCGCGCAGCATTGGGATGTCCGGGCAGGAAGCCGCAGGGGCCTGCGCGGGCGAGACGACGGCCGCATTCAGCCAGCGGTTCAGCGCCCTGAACACATCGGCCGGGTCGATTGGTTTGAAGACCTGATCGTCCATGCCGGCGTCCATGATCTTCCGGCGCTCCTCGGGCAGGACGTGGGCGGTCATGGCCACGATGGGCAGCCCGGCCAGGCGCGGGTCGGCCTTGATCCGGCGGGAGGCCTCGAAGCCGTCCATGACCGGCATCTGGATGTCCATGAAAACCAGGTCGAACTCCCGTTCCCGGACGAGCCGCAGAGCCTCCTCGCCGTTGCAGGCCGTGACGACGTAGAGGCCCGCCTGTTCGAGGATGCCCCGCGCCACCTGCTGGTTCAGCTCGTTGTCCTCGACGAGCAGAATGCGCCCGCCATGGCAGACCACGCTGTCGCCGTCCTTGGTGGACACGCGGCAGAACCGCCCCTGCTCCGCAGGCACGCCCAGGGCCTCGCGCAGGGCGCCTGCCAGGGACGGGCGGCTGACCGGCTTGGTCAGCACGGAGCAGAAACCCAGCGCCGGGGCGTTCCTGATCATGCCCTCCTGGGTGAAGGGACAGAGCAGAACGGCCCTTGCGCCCGGAACCCCCGAGGTCCGAAGACGTTCCCGCAGGGTCGCGCCGTCCATGTCCGGGAGTTTCCAGTCGACCAGCACGAGCCATTGCTCCCCCGGGGTTTCAGCTGACAGGATCTCCAGGGCCGAAGCCCCTGATGCGGCGCCCTCGGAACGCACCCCGAATTCCCGCAGGCAGTCGAGGATGAACTGACGGGAGGAATCCGCGTCGTCCACGACCAATGCCCGCATCCCCCCCAATCCTTCAGGCGGACGCACCTGCTCGTCGGCGGAGAATGACCTCGGCGAGACGGGACAGGTGATCGTGAAGGCGAACACGCTCCCGCGGCCTGGCCGGCTCGAGACCAGCAGCTTCCCGCCCATCAGTTCCACGAGGTGCCTGGATATGGAGAGCCCGAGACCGCTCCCCCCGTAACGCCTGCTGGTCGAAGCGTCAGCCTGGGCGAAGGGGGTGAAGAGGGACTCGACCTGTTCAGGCTTCATCCCGATGCCCGTATCCATGATCTCGAACCGCAGCCGCGCCCCGAGACGGTCATCGAATTCCTCGGAGAAAACGCCGACGCGGATCTCGCCTTCGTGGGTGAACTTTGCGGCGTTGCCCGCCAAGTTGATGAAGACCTGCCCCAGCCGCAGGGGGTCGCCCAGCAGGAACCTTGGCACCCGGCCTTCCACCGTGACGACGAACTCCACGTTCTCCGGCACGCGCACGCCGACCACCGTGGCGACATTGTCGAGCACTTCCCAGAGGTCGAACTCGATGTGCTCGATGACGATCTTGCCGGCCTCGATCTTCGAAAAATCGAGGATGTCGTTCAGGATGCCCAAAAGCGTCTTGGCCGAACGCTCGACCTTGAGCAGGTAGTCCCGCTGACGCGGGGTCAGCCCGCTGCCCAGGGCCAGGTGGACCATGCCCAGGATGGCGTTCATGGGCGTGCGGATCTCGTGGCTCATGTTGGCCAGGAAGCTGCTCTTGGCCTGGTTGGCGACCTCGGCCTCCCGCGTCAGGCCTTCGGCCCGGGCGATGGCCTTTTCGAGCTGCCTGTTGAGGCGCTGCATGGCCTCTTCGGCCTCCTTGCGCGCGCTGATGTCCATGAGGCATTCGAGCAGTTTCTCCCGGCCGCCGACGCGGATGCGGGTCACGGTCTTGAGGACGGGAATGGACGATCCGTCGGCGCGGATCATGATCCGGTCGGAATTGTCGATCTGGCTTCCCAGGTCCACGATGGGGCAGCTCTTCTCGTTAGCCGGGCACAGGAAGTGGTGGCAGCGCTTGCCGACGATATCCTCCTGCGGGGCCCCGAAGAGCAGGGCCGCGGCCGGGTTGACGCTCTCGATGACCCTGGTCTGGCCGTCGATGATGACCAGCCCCACGGGCAGGTGCTCCATGAGGGTGCGCTGCAGCGATTCGCTTTCCTGCAGGGCTTCCCGCATGGTCTTCTGCTCCGTGATGTCCTCCTTGAGGGCGACGAAATGCGTAATGCTCCCCGCGCTTCGGATGGGCGATATGGTCACGTATTCCCAGAACAGCTCGCCGTTCTTGCGCTTGTTGTGCAGTTCCCCCTTCCAAGCCCCTCCGGCGAGAATGGTCTTCCACAGGTCTTCGTAGACCTCTGGCGCCATGAGGCCCGATTTCACGATCCGCGGGTTCTGCCCGATGACCTCGGCGAAGCTGAATCCCGTCTTCTCCTCGAACTTCGGGTTGACGTATTCGATGGCCCCGTCAATGCCCGTGATCATGACACTTACGGGGCTCTGCTCCACCACGGTGGACAGTTTCCGGCCCCGCTCCTCGCTCTCGCGCAGGGCCAGCTCCGTTCTCTTGCGTTCGCTTATGTCGTGGAACGCCGTGACGGAACCGGCGTGGACTCCGTTTTTGACCACGGGGCGGCTTGCGATCTCGACGTGCAGCAGATTTCCGGCCTTGCCCTTGAAGCAGTCTTCCGCGTCATAGGGCTCCCCCCGTTCCAGGGCTGACAGGAAGGGGCAGCGCCCCCGTTCCAGGTGGGCGTTCCCGTCATGGCAATGGAAGATGTCGTGGCCGATGCGCCCGACGATCTCCTCGGCCGGATACCCGAGCAGTTCGCACCCGGCCGGGTTCATCCAGACGATCTCCCCCGCGGGGTTCGTCATGTAGACGCCTTCGGCGAGGGCGTCGTTCATGACGCGCAGGTTGCCGCGTTCGGTTTCGAGGGCAACGGTGCTTTCGCGCAGGCGCAGGAGAAGTGCCAGGAACATGGCCGAAACCGAGACAAGCAGGACGACGAAGGTCGTGAACTCCTGCCTGAAGGTGGCCACGACCGTGTCGGGGGAATAGCTGACCAGGTACCCGGAGGTGCGTCCCGCGACATCCAGCATGGGCAGAAGAATGACGTCGTAGTCCTTCTCCGCCGTGCCGACCGTCGTCGCAAAGGGTGCGCCGCTGCCCATGGCCTGCCGCAGCTCGGGGTTCTTCGCGAGCAGACGGTTGATGGCCAGCGCTTCGGAGGAGAGGGGCGGTGGGCTCGTCGGCAGCAGGGCGTTGGCGTCCTCGACCAGGAAATCCGGGTTCAGTGAGGACTCGCTGTACAGCCAGCTCTGCTCGGGGAAGAGGGCCCCCGTCGTCAGTTCGCGCGACAGGATGAAGGAATACTCCCGGCCAGGGTCCAGTCCGGCCAGTGAATCCCGCAGGGCCTTGGTCGAGATGAGCGTCTCGACGCTGCCGACCAATCTGCCGTCCAGCTTGAGGGGAAAGATGTAGCGATACCCCGTGGCGGTCCCTCCTGCCTCGAACCCCTGCGCAGGCTGACCGGATTGGGTGACCTTACGCACCAGAGGGCGCATCTCCATGAGGCTGTCCCCGTAGCGCTCGGACATGTAAAACCGCAGCAGGCTGCTGCCGTCAGGCAGGTGGAAGTGGAGCTGCCGCAGGTTCTGCCGCCGCATGGCCTCAAAGGTCGGGAACAGCTCCCGGTACAGCTTCCCGCGGGCCAGGTCCCGTTGCAGGCCCTCTGAGCCGGCCGCCTCGGCGATGATGGCGAGCACCTCGGGCGTGTTCAGGGACGTTTCGTAGAAGCTCTGCATGGACAGCCGGTACATCTGGGCGCTGGCCTTGTACGCCGTTTCCAGGATGTTGCGCTGCTCCGAGTAGTGCGCATTCTCCTTCTCGATGCGGTTGGTGCGCAGAAACACGCCGGCGCCGAGGCACAGGAGAAGGGCCAGAGCCAGCAGGAGGTGGCGCTCCATGGCGGTGTTGCGCCAGGGCGTCATCAGAAGTTGCCGTCCTCAGGGATGGACTCGCCGCCCAGAAGCGCCCGGACCGGGGCGTAATCGGCGTCGTCCGCGGGCACGGAGCCGTGCCTCAGGTTTTCGCCCCAGGACGAGAGCATGGCCTTGTCCTCGCCGTCAGGGTCCAGACCGGCCAGGACCTGCCGGATGGCGTCCCGCTCCTCGGGCGAAAGGGTCGCGGCGTTGCCGACCAGGGCGAAGGACGGCATGGGCGCGGACTCGGCCAGAATCTTGAGGCCGAGATGCTCATACTTCCGGCCGATGGCGGTCTTGAGCCCGCCGAGGTCGAATTCGCCGCGGACCACGGCCTTGGCCACCTCGTCGTGCTTGTCCAGGTAGCGGTACAGGTTGCGGGAAAGGGCCGAGCCGCGTTCGCGCAGCAGGCCGTTGGTGGAGAGAAAGCCGCATGTGGAGAGGGGCTGGGTCAGGGCGATCTTGCGGTTCTCCAGGCCCTCCAGGGCCAGCCCCTTGTCGGCCGGGGCGACGATGGCGCAGGTGTAGAGCGGCTCCCCCGAGGCCTCCCGGAAATGGACCAGCGGCGTGGCTTCGCTGCAGACGTTTTTGAGGGAGACGTAGGGCAAAGGTCCGAGATAGGCCAGGTCGATGCGGCCCTGCCTGAACTTGGCCAGAATTTCAGCATAGCTTTCCGAGTAGTCGAAGACCACTTCATGGCCGAGGCGTTGCTGGAGATAGCGGGCCATGGGCATGAACTGCTTGAGGACCGTCTCGCGGCTCTCCATGGGCAGCGGGGCCAATACAAGGGTCCGCGCATGGAGGGGCTGGCACGTGAGTACGAACATGAGCACGATGAAAGCGAAGCGCATGGGGGCCTCCGAAGGGGACCTGGGCGGGGTCGAGTCCACGCCTCATTCGATCAAGTGCCGCGAAAACCCTGCAAAGTCCAGCCCCTCCGTGGAATTAGGCGTTCTGTCAGCCAAAGAAACGATAATCTATAATTCCCGCGAAAAAATTCCCGCTTCAGTTATTTTCCATAATCAGATATGTAGCTTGCCGCATCATTGAAGACCTTCGGAAAAATTTCGGCCCAAACACCCATGCCTGCCGACTGGCATACTTCGACTCCGTGAAAACCCCGCCGGGACGTTCCCGGCGGGAAGCGATATCGGTTCACCATCCAAGGAGGTTCGCTGTGAAGAAACTGCTCTTTCTCGCTCTGGCTTTCGTCTTTCTGGCCACGGCCGCCCAGGGCAAAACGCTGAAAATGGCCCTCGACGCAGACCCCGAGTCCATGGACCCGCACGTCCAGCTCTCGGGCGGCATGCTGCAGTACACCCACCTGGTCTTCGATCCGCTGATCCGCTGGACCAAGGACATGAAGTTCGAGCCGCGCCTGGCCGAAAAATGGGAGCGCATCGATGAACTGACCGTGCGCTTCCACCTGCGCAAGGGCGTCAAGTTCCACTCCGGCAACCCCTTCACCGCCGCCGACGTGGCCTGGACCATGGACCGCCTGAAGAAGAGCGAGGACTTCAAGGGCCTGTTCACCTCCTTCGCCGCGCCCAAGGTCATCGACGACTACACCATCGACATCGTGACCACCGAGCCCTACCCGCTGGTCGAGAACATGGCCACCTACATCTTCCCCATGGACTCCAAGTTCTACACCGGCACCGACGAGAAGGGCCTGCCCAAGGACGCCATCGTCAAGACCGAGTACTCCTTCGCCAACCAGAACGAGTCCGGCACCGGCCCCTTCACCGTCGAGTCCCGCGAGCACGGCGTGAAGATGGTCTACAAGCGCTTCGCCGACTACTGGGACAAGGACAGCAAGGGCAACGTCAGCGAGATCGTCCTGACCCCCATCAAGGAAAACGCCACCCGCACCGCCGCCCTGCTGTCCGGCGACGTTGAGTTCATCGCCCCGGTCCCGCCCCAGGACTTCGAGCGCCTGAGCACCAACAAGGACATCAACATGGTGACCATGGCCGGCAGCCGCATCATCACCTTCCAGCTCAACCAGAAGAAAAAGCCTGAATTCGCCAACCTGAAGGTCCGCCAGGCCGTCATCGCGGCCATCGACAACGCCGGCATCGCGGCCAAGCTGATGAAGGGCACCGCCACTCCCGCCCAGCAGCAGGGCCCCGAAGGCTTCGACGGCTACGTCGAAGGCCTCAAGCCCCGCTTCGACCTGGAAAAGGCCAAGCAGCTCATGAAGGAAGCCGGCTTCGAGAAGGGCTTCGAGGCGACCATGATCGCCCCCAACAACCGCTACGTGAACGACGAGAAGATCGCCGAGGCCGTGGTCTCCATGCTCTCCAAGATCGGCATCAAGGTCAGCCTGAAGACCATGCCCAAGGCCCAGTACTGGGACGAGTTCGACGCCCAGGTGGCCGACATCCAGATGATCGGCTGGCACTCCGACACCGAGGACTCGGCCAACTACTCCGAGTACCTGCTGATGTGCCCCAACAAGGAAACCGGCAAGGGCCAGTACAACAGCGGCAACTACTGCAACCCCAAGCTCGACGAACTGGTCAACAAGGCCAACGTCGAGAACGACCGCGCCAAGCGCAAGGCCCTGCTGCAGGAAGTGGAAAAGATCGCCTACGAGGACGCCGCCTACGTGCCCCTGCACTGGCAGAACCTGTCCTGGGCCGCCAAGAAGGGCGTGGACATCGAGCCCGTGGTCAACATCATGGACTTCCCGTACCTCGGCGACCTGGTCATCAAGTAGTCCGACATCGACCGATGATCGATTTGTCGGCCCCGGATGGCAAAAGTCTTGATCCATCCGCCGACACTGTGTACGCGGGGCAGGCTTTTCACGAAGCCTGCCCCTTTTTGAACCAACCCCGGCACACCGCCCGAGCCGGGACCACCACGGATTGACACATGTTCGCATTCATTGTCCGACGCGTCCTGCAGGCCATCGTCGTCATGCTCATCATCAGCTTCATCGGCTTCGCCCTGAAGCAGAACGTGGGCGACCCGGTGCGCGAACTGACCGGCATCTCGGTCTCGGCGGCCGAGCGCGACGCCATCCGCGAGAAACTGGGCCTGAACGACCCCTTCCTCGTCCAGTACGGCCGCTTCATCAAAGGCGCGGTGCTGGAGGGCAACATCGGCCAGTCCTTCTTCTACAAGAAGCCGGCCATGGAGGTCATCGTCAGCAAGGCCCCGGCCACCCTGGAGCTGGTCCTGGTCTGCTCGGTCCTCATCGTGGTCCTGTCCATCCCCATGGGCATCTACAGCGCCATCTACCCCAAGCGCCTGCTCTCGCGTCTGATCATGGGCTTCAGCACCATCGGCGTGTCCGTCCCCATCTTTCTCATCGCCATCCTCCTGATCTACGTCTTCTCCATCAAGCTGGGCTGGCTGCCGTCCTACGGCCGCGGCGAAACGGTCAATGTCTGGGGCTGGGAATCGGGCCTGCTGACCGTCGACGGACTGCAGCACCTCCTGCTGCCGGCCACGGCCCTGACGGCCCTCATGCTGCCGCTCTTCGTGCGCCTCATCCGCTCGGAGATGATGGAGGTGCTCGAGACCGAGTACGTCAAGTTCGCCTGGGCCAAGGGCCTGCCGCGGGTGCGCATCTGGTTCGTGCACGCCTTCAAGAACACGCTGCTGCCCGTCATCACCGTGGGCGGCGTGCAGATCGGGACCATGATCGCCTTCACCATCCTGACCGAGACGGTCTTCCAGTGGGGGGGCCTCGGCTTTCTGTTCCTGGAAGCCGTGGAGCGCGCCGACACCTCGCTCCTGGTGGCCTACCTCATCTTCGTCGGCGTGATCTTCGTGGTGGTCAACACCGTGGTCGACATCATCTACGGACTGGTCAACCCCATGGTCCGCATCACGGGGAGGAAGTGATGAATCTCTGGAAACGGTTCCGCGGCTCCTACTTTCTCTACAGCTTCCTGCACGACCCCGTGGCCATGGGCAGCTTCATCGTCCTGGCCGTGCTCGCCCTGGCGGCCTTCGGCGCGCCCCTCGTCGCGCCCCACAACCCCTACGACACCACGACCATCGACATCATGGACTCCGAGATCCCGCCGGTCTGGATGGAGAACGCCGACGCCAAGTTTCTTCTCGGCACCGACGCCCAGGGCCGCGACATGCTGAGCACCATGCTCTACGGCATGCGCATCTCGCTGGTCATCGGCATCGGGGCGACCTTCCTGCAGGCCGCCATCGGCATCGTGCTGGGCCTCATCGCCGGCTACAAGGGCGGCAAGATCGACAATTTCCTCATGCGCATGGCCGACGTGCAACTCAGCTTCTCGACCCTCATGGTGGCCATCTTCCTCTCGGCCATCTTCCAGGCCATCTTCGGCGTGGCGGCCTTCGAGAGCATGGCCGTGCCCTTCCTGGTGCTGGTCATCGGCATCGCCGAGTGGCCGCAGTACGCCCGCACGGTGCGGGCCTCGGTCCTGGCCGAGAAGAAGAAGGAGTACGTCGAGGCGGCCCGCGTCATGGGTCTGCCGTCGGGCCGCATCATGTGGCGGCACATCCTCCCGAACACCATGTCGCCCATCCTGGTCCTGTCCACGGTGCAGGTGGCCCACGCCATCATGAGCGAGGCGGCCCTGTCCTTCCTGGGGCTGGGCATGCCCATCACCAAGCCGTCGCTGGGGTCCCTCATCAACTCGGGCTTTGACTACATCTTCAGCGGCTCGTGGTGGATCACCATGTTCCCCGGCTTCCTGCTGGTGCTCCTCATCCTGGTCATCAACCTCCTGGGCGACTGGGTGCAGGACGTCCTCAACCCCAAACTCTACAAAGGATGACCCGGACATGACGCACCTCCTCGACGTACAGGATCTGGTGGTCAAGTTCCGGCTGCGCTCCGGCGACCTGACCGCCCTGAACGGCATCAATTTCACCCTGAACCCCGGCGAACGCATGGGGCTGGTGGGCGAATCCGGCGCCGGCAAGTCCGTGGCCGGCTTCTCCATCATCAATCTCATCAGCAAGCCGGGTTTCATCGCCTCGGGCCGCGTCCTCTTCGAGGGCGAGGAGATCAGCGCCTACCCCCTGGAGCAGATGCGCGACATCCGCGGCAACCGCATCAGCATGATCTTCCAGGACCCGATGATGACCCTGAACCCCGTGCTGACCATCGGCACGCAGATGGTCGAGACCATCCTGGCGCACAACAAGGTCTCCGTGGCCCACGCCCGGGAGATCGCCTTGGAGAAGCTCTCCAAGGTCTACATCTCCTCGCCGGGCAAGCGCCTGGGGCAGTACCCCCACGAGCTCTCGGGCGGCATGCGCCAGCGCGTGGTCATCGCCATCTCGCTTCTGACAAACCCGAGCCTGATCATCGCCGACGAGCCGACCACGGCCCTGGACGTGACCATCCAGGCCGAGGTCATGGCTCTGCTTCTGGAGCTGTGCAAAAACGACAACATGGGCCTCATCCTCATCACCCACGACCTGGGCGTGGTCTCGCAGGTGACGGAGAAGATCTGCGTCATGTACGCCGGCCGCATCGTCGAGCAGGGCCCGACGGAAGCCATCGTCGGCGCGCCGCGCCACCCCTACACCCAGGGACTCATCAAGGCCCTGCCCCAGGGCAGCGGCGGCCGGCGGAGGCTGCACCAGATCCCGGGCATGATGCCCAACCTGACCAGCATCCCCGCGGGCTGCGCCTTCCACCCGCGCTGTGAGCACGTCATGGACGTCTGCCGCAACGTCGCGCCGCAGCTTCTGGACGATGGAAAAACCCCGGGCCTGGTGGCCTGTCATCTGTATGCGCAAGCCAGGTAGACCATGACAGCACAGACACAACCCCTTGTCGGCATCACCGACGTGGTGAAGCACTTCGACATTTCCGGCGGCTTTCTGGACCGCCTGACCTTCTCGGGCGGCCTGCCCTCCCTGACCACGACCACGGTCAAGGCCATCAACGGAGTCAGCCTCGACATCCGCCAGGGCGAGATCCTCTCTGTGGTAGGCGAGTCCGGCTGCGGCAAGTCGACCCTCGGGCGCACGGTGCTTGGCCTATACCCGCCCACCAGCGGGCGGATCGAGTTCCGCGGCGAGCGCATCGACAACCTCTCGGCCAAGGACATGCTCCCCTACCGCCGCAAGATGCAGATGGTCTTCCAGGACCCTTACGCGTCCCTCAACCCGCGCATGACCGTGCGCCAGATCCTGGAGGAGCCGACGCGCTTCCACTTCCCGGACCTGTCCGCGTCGCAGGTGCAGGACAAGGTGGCCGAGGTCATGCGCCAGGTGGGGGTGGACCCGGCCTGGGCCGGCCGCTTCCCCCACGAGTTTTCGGGGGGCCAGCGCCAACGCATCAGCATCGCCCGCGCGCTGATGGTCGACCCGGAGTTCATCGTCGCCGACGAGCCCATCTCGGCCCTCGACGTGTCCATCCAGGCCCAGATCCTGAACCTGATCATGGACTGCCAGGAGCGCTTCGGCCTGACCTACATGTTCATCACCCACGACCTTTCGGTGGTCGAGCACATCAGCACGCGCGTGGCCGTCATGTACCTGGGCACCCTGTGCGAGCTGGCCGACAAGGCAAGCCTCTACGGAGACCCGCAGCACCCCTACTCCCGCGCCCTGCTCTCGGCCATACCCAGGCTCGGCTCGGCGGGCTTCTCGCATATCCGCCTCAAGGGCGAGGTGCCCACCCCCATCAACCTGCCCACGGGCTGCGTCTTCCACACCCGCTGCCCGCACACGGACGAGCGCTGCCGCCGGGAGATCCCGGCGCTAAGGCTACTGCCGAACGGCAGCCAGGCCGCCTGCCACGCCCTGGAGGAAGGAAGAATCTGGTGACCACCGCCCGCAAGGTCAGCGACAGCGAAACCCTCATGACCCACCGCGCCCTGCCCGAGGACGCCAACCCGGCGGGCAACGTCCACGGCGGGGTCATCCTCAAGCACATCGACCTGGCCGGGGCCGTGTGCGCCATGCGCCACGCCCGCATGAGCGTGGTCACGGCCTCCATCGACCGCATGGAGTTCAAGGCGCCCGTGCATGTGGGCGAGCTCATGCTCCTCCACGCCAGCGTGAACCGCGTCGGGAAGCAGTCCATGGAGATCGGCGTGCGCGTGGTGGTGGAAAACCTCATGACCGGCGAACAGCGCCACGCCGCCTCGGCCTACCTGACCTTCGTGGCCATGGGCCCGGACCGCAAACCGGCATCCACGCCGGACCTCATCCTCGAAACCCCGACCCACGAACGCCGCAACCGCGAGGCCGAAATGCGCCGCAAGCTGCGCCTGGAGGAAAGGCAACGGGAAAGGCAGGCGCAGGAATCAGAACAGATTTCCCTCGGAAATCCCTGAAAAAACCACCCTCGCGAGCCGGTCTTTGCCAAAACGGCCCCAATCCGGCATTTACAGCGCACGGTCTTCCGTTTAGGGAAAGGCCCGAATTCACCTTTCCGGAGCTTCCCATGCAATCACTCGTCGTCCTCGTGGCGTCCTACATCGCCCTGCAGATATTCTCGGATGTCGGCTCCCTGCGCATCGTCATGCTCGGCGGCATGTCCATCGACGCCGGGACCTTCATCTACCCCCTGACCTTCACCCTGCGCGACATGGTCCACAAGACCATGGGCAAGAAGGGCGCGCAGCTCATGATCGTCACGGCCGCGGGCTTCAACCTGCTCATGGCCCTCTACTTCTGGCTGGTGTCCATCCTCCCGGCGGACATGTCCGTGGGCGCCCAGGCCGAGTTCGGCCAGGTCCTGGCCCCGCTCTGGCGCCTGGTCTTCGCCTCCATCGTGGCCGAGGTCATCGCCGAACTGACGGACACCGAGGTTTACAGCATGTGGAAGGAACGGGTCACGGCCCGTCACCAGTGGTCGCGGGTGCTGGTCAGCAACGCCGTGAGCATCCCGCTGGACAGCCTCATCTTCTCCTGGATCGCCTTCGGCGGCATGTTCGAGTCATCCGTGGTCTGGTCCATCTTCCTCAGCAACACCCTCATCAAGTTTGCCACCACCCTCGTCTCCCTGCCGGCCATCTACCTGGTCAAGGAGAAGGACAAGCCGGACCCGGCTCCCACGCACTGCTAGCGGACAAGCCGGGCAACCGGCTTTTTTTGCGCCCAACGACAACCTTCGTCTGTCTGCGGCCTTGGTGCTCACATTCAAGATGTAGCAAAAAAATACTGGACTATCTGTACCCGGTTTGGTGTATGACATTCGGAAAACCTCCATCATTTTCATCCGCCCATTCCGGAAGGGACCCTCATGAAGCTGTCCGTGCGTAAGAAACTTCTGCTGGCCTTCACCTCCACCATCCTGACCTCCATCCTCATCACCTGTATCGTTCTTGGCCTGCAGATACGGGACTCGGCCATCGCGACGTTCCACGATTCGGCCGCCAAGGAACTGGGGCAGATCGACCGCGCCATCGGCATCTTCGTGGACAAGGCCCTGAAAATGACGACCATGCTCTCGGGCCACCCCCTGGTCAGGGCCGCCGACGAGTCCATCCACAGCTACGTGCACGAGAGGCGCGGCCTCACCCCCAAGGACATCACGCGCAGCGCCCTTGAAGGGGAGATGGTCGCCCTCTTCAAGCTCATCAACGCGACACACCCGGAATACGTCGAAGTGTTCATCGGCACGAAATGGGGAGGGTTCGCCTCTTCCGGGGACAATGAAATGCCTCCCGGATACGACCCGCGCAAGAGGCCCTGGTACACCAAGGCCATGGAGACGCCGGACAAGGCGTCCATCTCCCCGGCCTACATGTCCACCACCGGCGAGGCCGTCATCAGCAACATGCGCCCCATCGTCGCCCAGGGCGGCGAAATCATCGGCTGCGCAGCCCTCGACGTGGGGCTCGGCGTGCTCACGGACCTGATCAAGAAGTCGCCCATGGGCAGGACGGGCTACGTGATGCTGGTCCAGGATGACGGGACCATCCTGGCCAACCCCCGCCATGACGAACTGAACTTCAAGAAAATGAAGGAAACCGGCGTACCGGCGCTGGCGCAACTGGACGGCATCACGGCGGGAGGCATGGAGGTGGTCATGGATGAGCGCCAGTGGTTCGCCCAGGTCCACACCATCGAGGGGCTGGGATGGAAGCTCATCGGCGTCATCGAGAAGTCCGAGGTCATGGCCGAATTCTACGCCATGCTGCAAAAGATGGCCGTCATGGGCGCCATCCTGCTGGCCGTCTTCCTGGCCGTGGCCACGTTCTTCGCCAACGCCATCGCGCGGCCGGTGCTGAACGCCACGGCCATGCTCAAGGACGTGGCCCAGGGCGAAGGCGACCTGACGCGCAAGCTCGCCGTGAGCTCCAAGGACGAAATCGGCGAAATGGCTACCTGGTTCAACACCTTTCTGGACAAGCTGCGCGGCATCATCCGCGACGTGGTGGCCAACGGCGACACGCTCAACAGCGCCTCCGACAGCCTGCTGGGCATCGCCAACGACCTGCGGACCGGCGCGGCAGGGGCGGCCCGGAAATCACATACAGTGACGGGCGCGACCAACGACCTGAACGCCAGGTTCGGCACCGTGGCCGCGGCCATGGAGCAGACGACGCAGAACACCAACATGGTGGCCACGGCTACCGAGGAGATGGCGGCCACTATCACGGAAATCGCGTCCAACACCGAAAAGGCGAGGTCCGTGGCGCAGCGGGCCATGACCGAGGCAGGGGCCGCCACATCGGCCATGAGCGCCCTGGGCGACGCGGCCCTGGAGATCGGCAAGGTCACGACCATGATCACGGAAATATCGGACCAGACCAACCTCCTGGCCCTGAACGCGACCATCGAGGCGGCCCGTGCCGGCGAGGCCGGGCGCGGCTTCGCCGTGGTGGCAAACGAGATCAAGGAGTTGGCCAAGCAGACCGCCACGGCCACGGAAGAGATCAGGACGCGCATCTCCGAGATGCAGGGCACGTCGAAAAGCACAGAAGGGCAGATTCAGGCCATCTCCAGGATCATCGAGGAAATCAACGATATCATCGCCAACGTGGCCACGGCCATCGAGGAGCAGTCCGTGGCCACCCGCGACATAGCGGGCAACGTGGCCCAAGCCTCCCAGGGCCTTCAGGAGATCAACGTCAACGTCGCCGAGAGCTCCACGGTAATCAGACAAATTTCAAGCGACATCGCCGACGTCAGCAGCGCCTCGGAAAACACCCAGCAGAGCACGGACGAGGTGGCCCGCAAGGCGGAGGAACTGCGGGTGTTGGCATCGAATCTGTTTGAGCTGCTGGGGAGGTTCAGAACGTAACCTCTACGGAAGGCCGAAAAAACGCCCCGCAATCATCATGGACTACGGGGCGTTTTTTGATGGATCAGTCAGAGGACAGGCTAGAACTTGTATCCGACGGACAGGCCAACCATGTGGGCGTCAGCGTTGTCGATCTCGCCTTCGTAGATTTCGTACGAACCGTCAGCATACTGGTTCCGCGCGTCGATATCGCGGTCCATGATCATGAGGTAGGTGTAGTTAAGGTCAACGGTCCAATTGTCCCAATGAAAGCCCAGGCCGCCGTTGAGCAGGTGGCGATCATTGGCCGGAACGAGATAGTCGATGGTATCGTCGTTCAGCGGAGACTGATCGAAAACATAGCCGGCCCGGAGGTCAAGCCAATCCAGGGCGGCATATTCTACGCCGATGTTGAATCGCCAGACATCGCTCCAATTTTTTGGCGTCACAGTTTGTGTCGCAGGTCCTGCAGAAGTGACGAGAGGAGAACCGTAGTTGATTTTCAGCTCATCATACTCGACTTTCGGGGTTAGCCATT
>DPKT01000111.1 GCA_003542385.1 Desulfomicrobium sp. | reverse complement strand
GGCCCGAGGCGTAGGCCGATTTGCCCAGCACCCGGGTCTGCATGCGTATCTCGACCTGCGCGTCCCTGATGACGATCTCGTGGTACGCATGACGGTCCAGGAATTCCTCGGGGATGCCGAGGACCTCGCGCTGGACCCGCGGGTCGCGCTCGGAGCGGATGGCCGCTTCGGGGACGCCCAGGGAGCGGGCCAGATGGACGGCCGTGCCGGGGCTCGTCTTCTTGGAGGCCTGGTGGGATTCGGAAATGCCGATGTCGAGGCCCCGGAAAAGTCCCGCGGACTGCCTGACCATGGCCATGAAGGACAGCATCTGCATGTTCACGTTGGGGCAGACGACCAGCGGGAAAGCGGCTTCGGCCGGGTAGTCCGTGCCGGCCGTGGACAGGTCGAGCAGGATGGACCCCGTGGCCGAACAGAAGTCGAAGACATCGCCCAGTTCGCGTCCGGAACCGGCATGAACGACCATGCACGGCCCGCCGCCAGCGGCATCCCGTCCGTCCCACGGGAGAACGCGGGCAATACCCGGCCCGTCCAGCCCCTGCAGCAGTTCGGCCGCGAGCTTGCCGCGGCCGACGATAAGTACCGTATGGTGATCCACGTTGTCTTTTCCTTGTCTTTCGAGCCCGCGGTCTTCGCCGACGAGAACGATCCGGGAGATGTGCGCGCGGGGCGTGATCCGGCGGTCATGACCGCCTGTAGACCGTCCATGTGTTCTTGCCCGCGCATTTCGAGTCGTAGAGCGCGATATCGGCTTTCTTGAACAGCGATCCGAAATCTTCATCGCCGTTAGTCGACGTCGCAATGCCGATGCTCACGGAAAGATCGTCGTGCAGGGAAAGCGCTTCGAGTTCCGAGATGATTTTCTGCGCGGCACGCTGTGCCGATTCCGAGATGCATGCTTCCGATGAGCCGGGGCCGGACAGAATTATGGCAAATTCATCGCCGCCCAAGCGGAAAATGTTCTCCGGGCTGAAATTATTCCGAAGAATTTCCGAAAACGCCACAAGTATTCTGTCACCTTCATCATGGCCATACTTGTCGTTGATCTGTTTGAAATTGTCGATGTCCGCAAGAATCAATGACGTTCCGGACATGCACGGCGTGATCCGCAAGAAGTCATGCAATTTTCGCCGATTGTTCAATTTGGTCAAATAATCGGTATTTGCGTCGGTTATGAGCTTGTTTTTCTGATGATAATCTTCAGTGACATCGATGAACAGATAGATATATCCGGCAAAATCGCCGAAAACATCAAGCAGGTTTTCCTGTTGTATCTTGAGGACCTTATTTTTTGAGAAAAGGAAGATTTCCTCTCTCGAATTTTCGATCCAACACTCTTCCTGTGAAGAACACTCTTTATAGCCGCGGAGAATGACGTCAAAATTCTTCCCGAGAAGACTGCCGGCCCGCTCCGAGAACAAGGCCAGGGATTTCTGGTTCACCCCCGTGATGCGTTGGTCCTTGTCGGTCGCGATCACGCCGAAGGGCAGGCTCTCGAAAAGAATGTTCATTTCGATCTGCAGATTCTGCAGATCCGTCACGTCCCGCGCCACGCCGACCGTTCCGAGCACGCGGCCGTCGCGGTCGAAAACGGGCGACTTGTAGGTCTTGAACTTGCGGAAGGAGTCCTTGATCTTGACGATCTCGTCGAAGAGGCAGTTCTTCTTCTCCCGAAGCACGATCTCCTCGGACTCGAGACAGACGTATTCGCCCCTGGCGTACTCGTCGGGTTCGATGTCCCATATGTAGTAATGCCCTCGGCCGCGGATGTCCGCCTTGGTCTTTCCGACGGCATCGCAGAAGCTGTCGTTGACCCGCAGGTGGGCGCCACGGGCGTCCTTGAACCAGATGAGGTCGGGCAGGCTGTCGATGAGCGTCTCCAGCCAGGCGTCCGTGAGCCAGGCGTCCTCCCGCTTTTTCAAGCGCCCTGCTATCCGGCCGAAGAGAAACGCGATCTTCTCCTCGTCCAGGGGCTTGAGCCACAATTCATCGTAACACCGATACGACGCGGCGGCGACGTCCGCCGCGCCGGCGTCGGCGCAGACCACGAAAACGGAACCCTCGCCCCGCGCCTCGTGTATGCCGCGGATGACCGCGTCGTCGTGCGGAAGGTCGAGAATGACGACGGAGCTTTCCTTGGCCAGGCCCACATCGAGAGTACGGGAAGTGTCGATGACATATTCGAGATTTTCAGGCGCCGCAGCGCCCTTCAAGGCATTTTCGATGCGAAGGTCATCCGCGTAGATGCAGACACGCACACGTCGATGGTACATCGGCAGATCCCTCCTCAAGAAACGATGAAACTGACGCTCCGGGCTGCGAAACGCCGGAAGGCGGGTCCCCGCCGTCAACATTAACCGGATTCGGGTCCGGTATCCCCGAGGCCCTTCAGATATGCGCCGAGGGCCTTGTCCTGTTCCAGAATGTGCTCCAGGAGCCAGTGGCGCAGCTTGTCCGTCAGGAACAGCGCGCCCTCCTTGGAGAGCTCGGGCCCCATGTCGCGCAGTTCCCGCAGCAGGCTGCGGTGCCTTTCGTCATGATCGGCGCGGCCGGGAAACCCATGCCGGACCATCAGCCCGTGCTCCGTTGCGAAATGCCGTTCCGTGCACGACCGCAGTTCCTCGAAGAGCCCGAGGACCGCAGGCCGCTCCTGCCCTTCCCGCAGGGCCTTGCAGAGTTTGCTGACGGTGTCGGCGAGTTCGAGGTGCTGGGCGTCGATGACGTCGATGCCCACCTGATATGCGTCGCCGAAGCAGACTCCGTCGTGGCCGAGACAGCCTTCGAGGGCCATGGTGAAGCGGTTCTTCCCCTTCTGCTTGCTCTGGTACATGGCCATGTCCGCGGCCATGAGCACGTCATCCACGCTCGCACCGTTGTCCGGCCAGATGCTGACGCCGATGCTGGCTCCGACTCGGGCCGCGCCCGTGTGCCCCAGGGGGATCTCTGCGCCCACGGACTCCAGGACCTTGCGCGCCACGTTCGCGGCGTCGTCGGCAGAACCCACCTCGTGCAGGAGGACGACGAACTCGTCCCCGCCCAGGCGTGCAACCGTGTCGGCCTTGCGGACCAGCCGCACGAGGCGCTTGGCCACGGCCTGGAGCACCTTGTCGCCGGAGTCGTGGCCGCGGGTGTCGTTGACTTCCTTGAACCCGTCCAGATCGATGAACATGACCGCCGCCTTTTTTCCGCCCCGTCTGGCCACGGCCAGGACCTGCCTCAGGCGGTCGAAGAACAGCACCCGATTGGGGAGTCCGGTCAGGCGGTCGTGATAGGCCATCATCTGCAGCTTGGTTTCCTCCGCCACGCGGTCGGTCACATCAAGGGCGGCCACGAAGAGGGTCTCGTGGCGGGCCGCCAGGGACCATTCGAGATGCCTGTACTGCCCGTCCCTGTTCCTGAACCGCGCGACCAGGCTTTGCGCCTTGCTCCCGCGCCGCAGTTCCTCGATGGCGGCGCTCAGGCCGTCCATGTCGTCGGGATGGAACAAATCGTGAAAGGACGTCTCCCTGAAGTCATCGATCGTGTACCCCATCTCCCTTTTCCAGGCCGGATTGAGCTTGCGGCAGTCGCCGCCCATGTCCAGGATGCCCAGGAGGTTCGGGGTGATCTCGAAGAAGGTCGCCAGTTCGGCGCTCAATTCAAGCAGCTGCGCTTCCGCCCACTCGGTCTCCAGGGACGACGCGCGCCGGGCCCGCTGCGTCAGGTGCAGGACCACGCCGCCGAAGACGATGACCAGGGCATAGATGGCAAGATGGCCGACGGCGTACGCCGTCCAGTCCGTGTAAAAGGATTTCAGGCTGGAGCCGACCCCGATGACGAGGGGCGTGTTCATGTGCAGGCTCTCGGGCTGCACGGTCCGCAGGGCGATCATGGACTTTTCGCCGTTGGCCCTGACCAAGCCCTCGAAAAACGATGCCGACCGCCCGCCGTTCAGGTGCTGCTCGAAGAATGTCCCGGGCTGGGCCAGGTTCATCCCCCGGAGATCGCGCCCGGCGGGCTCCCAGACGAACATGGTTCCGTCGCCGTGGGCCAGGGCGGCCCATGTCTGCGGCGTGTGGCGCACCGCGTCGAGGGTCAGCCGGAAATCCTTGGGGTCGAGGGTGGTCATGACGACACCCGCCAGGGCGCCGTCGGCCCGAACGATGGCCATGGAGACGGCGATGAGCCAGACCCCCGACGCGCTCTCGAAGGGTGGGCTGACGTAGAGCGTATCCGACAGCGGGTTGGCCGCGGGGAGCCGGTAATAGTCGCGGTGGGCGAAGGACTGCCCCATGAACTGCGGCTGGTTCGAGGCGATGACGTCGCCCTGCGCGTCGAGCACGGCCAGGGCGCGCACGCTGGTCATGGCGCCGGCCAGGATGCCGAGCCGGTCCTTGACGAAAAGGACCGACGCGTCGTCAGGGGTCAGGTTCGGGCCCAGGCTGGCGCGGATGCTGTCCAGGGTCAGGCGGATCTTGTCGAGCTGGTCACCGATCATGACCCCGGCCACGGACGCGGCCTGGACGAGCCGGTCCTTCTCCCGGTCCGTGATGACCGAGTGCCTGAAATAGACCATGTACGCGAACATCACCCCGAGAACGACGGCGGCTGCGGCGAAGATCAGCCATTCCTGCCGCAGGCTCGGGCCGGACCGGCCCGCCCTGCCCATGTCCGCCGGAAGGGCGAGGCCGTTGCGCATCATGCGCCCGCCATCCCGGTTGCCGCAATGGCGTCGGGCGGAATCGGGGTCTCGTCAGGCGTACCGCAAAACATCCCCATGTCCGTCCTGACCGGACAGGCCCGCCGGAACCGCAGGGGAATGCCCGGCGTTTGGCCGGCCCACGCGGTGAAAAGAGCGGGGCTGCCCGCGTCGCCAGCAGCGCCGGCAACGAAGGATGGACAGGGCGCCGGCCTGCCTTCGAGTTTGCGAAGCCGCAGCGGTTTGCTTGCGGAAATGGGCATACGGGTTTCCATCGACAGTTCCTGGCTGCTGACATGAGAGCGCCGGCGGATCGGACCAGGCCGCGATGCATGCAGACGCCCGATGCCGATGCGCGAGCAGGGCAAAATACTGAGTAACAGCCGTTTTCGACTACAATAATGTAGTACGTAATCACTACGGGAAATTATTACCATTGTCATCCATGAACGCGCCCGGCGGTCCTGAGCCTGCGACGACGGCAGGGCTTGCGTCTGCCCCGACTGGGCAGCAGTAAAAGGAAGGGGGCGTAGGGGAACGGGGCGGCCGGGAAGCATTGCCTTTGACGGCCCGCCGATGACGCTATCTGTGCCTCTGCTGACGAAACACCTTTTCCAGGACGAAAATTCGCATGAAAAACGTCATCATATGGGGCGTGGGGCAAGGCGGGCGCATGGTCGCAAATCTGCTGCACGGCGACATCACGGTCAGGGCCTTCTGCGATAGCGACGAGTCAAAACGGGGAGCCGGCCTGGACGGCGTCCCCGTGGTGCCGCCCGAGGCCATCCCGGACATGGCGCCCGACGCCGCCTTCAAGAGCGGTCCGGCTGTTTTCGCCGAGGCAGCAGATCGCCGTTTTGGGACGGCCGCTATGCCCCGCCCTTTCCGGACGCGCGATGATCCAGCGCGATCCGGCCTCTCTGGCCGCACTTGGGGCATTTGATCCCGGACTCGGAGCCCTCGCACCTGACGCAATACTGCACATGGCAGGAGATGCACCGATACAGCACGGGATGGGGTATTTCCTTGCCGCAGGCCGGGCATGTTTTTTTCTGTTCTTCCATTGGAGGGCGCTCCTGCTGGATGTGTATCGGACCGCCCTTCTTCCATCCATCGCCCGATCCGTGTCAAGACGCCATGTGCTCCGAATAACGGAATTATCTTGCCGCTGCTTGAAATCGGGCGTATTCGTTTCACATTTCCCGCAGCGGACCGCGAATCCGGGCGGCGGCTTCGCCCTTCCCGAAAATGCGGTTCGCGCTGCGCGCCTCACCGATTCCTGATCTTCCCTTCACGACTACCTGCAAGCGAAGAAAGAGGGGCCGCCGATGATGCCAGAACTTCGACCGGAACCGTCATGGACCGCGAGACTGTCGACATTGGCGGCAATCGCGCTGCTGGCCGCAAGCCTGTGCGCCTGCGGGAGCGACAAGGGGGCTCCGGCGCCGGCGTCCGCCCCCCCGTCCGTTTCCGTCCAGGAAGTCGTCGCGCGGGACGTGCCCGTGGACTTCGAGTACGTCGCCCGGACCCAGAGTTCGCACCTGATCAACATCCAGGCGCGGGTCAGCGGCTTCCTCGACCGGCGGCTGTACGAAGAGGGAGCGCCGGTCAAGGAAGGCCAGGTCCTCTTCCAGATGGACAAAAAGCCCTTCCAGGTCCAGCTGGCCCAGGCCGAAGCCGCCCTCAGCAAGCAGGAGGCGGCCTATGAGACGGCCCGGCGCAACCTGGCCCGGACCAAGCCCCTGACCGAGCAGAACGCCCTGTCCCAGAAGGACCTCGACGATGCGACGGGCCAGTACCAGTCGGCGGCCGCCTCGGTCGAGCAGGCCAAGGCCCAGGTCGAGGCGGCCAGGCTCGACCTCTCCTACACGACCATCACCTCCCCGGTGGACGGCGTCAGCAGCGCGGCCCTGCAGGCCGACGGCACCTACATCAACCCCCAGAACAGCCTGCTGACGACGGTGGCCGTGCTCTCGCCCATGTGGG
>DPKT01000085.1 GCA_003542385.1 Desulfomicrobium sp. | reverse complement strand
CAAGAAAACCCTATCCCAGAGCAACTTCAATAAATATATCTCTATATATTTTATATTTCTCTGAGTCCATTATCAACCTCTATTCCTTTTATATTTGAATATGTCAAATATGCTACATTTTTCAATAATCGCAATCGAGAACTACTTTCTAAAATTCAAATCTACCACCTTAGCGTCATCGGAATGCATCATTCCCTCTAAAGCCCTCATCGCCCGGCGCCGTCCGGCGTCCCCGCTGTGTTGATAGCGCAAGGCCATGCTTGGCGTCTTCCATCCCGCCAGATCCATCATATCCCGCAGAGGAATCCCCGATTGGCCCAGCCTTGTGGCCCCGCTGTGCCGCAACGAATGAAACACCAGCCTATCCAGCTTGCCTCTCCCCTCGTTCAGCCCCAACTCCTCGACTACATGTCGGAACACTGAGGGCGCTTGCCTGTATCCCTTGCCCTGTGCGGACAGGAAAACCCGCCCCTTGCCCCTATCCTTGCTCATTACCACCAACAAATCGACCAGCGTATCCGAAAGCGGAATCTCCCGGCTTGTCCCATTCTTCGTATTCCGAAAAAGCGCCCTGCCAGCACCCAGGTCCACATCGGCCCATTCAAGGTTTGCTGCCTCGCTGAAGCGGCAACACGACAACGCGCAGAACAGCGTCAACCTGTAGGCATGCTGGTCACGCACAGCCAGCGCCTCAAGGATGGCTTGCAGCTCTTGATTGTTGATCGTCCTGGTCCTGCGGTTGCTGTTCGGCTTCAGCGTCGCCCCTATTAGCTTCGCTCTAGGCGGCATTTCGGTAACCATGCGTCGGGCAAAGGCGTGTTCGAGAACAAGGCGCAGGGTCAGGCAAGCATATTGCCGCGTCCGTGGCGACAAGTCCCCATCAACCATGGCAGAGAGCAGAAAGTCCCACTGGGCTATCCCAACCTCCTGGATCTTGAGGTGACCAAGGAGCGGGTCAATCCAGTTGTTAAACAGGGACACTTCCCGCCCCCACGATTCAGGCTTCTTTTTCTTCTGCGCCGTGGGCAGGTAGCTCTGAAGGAAATAATCACGAAGGGTGACGGCCCGCTCTTCCCGCTGCCTGGCATCCCGCTCAGCAGCCTCTTTCATCTGCTGCTCATGCTCCCGCAACCCCTTGAGCGTACAGGGGCCTTTGCCAAGCTTCTGGTTTCGCTTCAGCGTTTCCAGTAGCGCAAAACAATCCGAGGGCTTCACATCCTCGCTTGCCCACCCGACGCCTTCAAGCCAGGCCCTCTTCCCTTCGCCATCCTCTTTCTTCCACCAGTAGGAGATCGCGTAGTAGCGATCAGGCACGGCGCCATGCTTTCGGGTCTCGTGCTCACGGTAGCGAACGCCACCATGGCCATCGGCGTTCGTGATCGCCGTCCAAACTCTTTTTTTTTGTCCCATGGTCGAAACCACCCCCAAACCCAGTACAAGAATAGTACAAGAATTCGTCGTGACAGAGCACCATTTTGAGTGACACTGTGTGACGGTCAAATACCCCGGTATTACTAGGCTAGCAAGCATATTCTTGTACTAAAATCATTTGAAATGACACTACGTGAAACCATAGTTTTCGGATTTAAAATCCCTTGACCTTCGGGTCGTGCGGGTTCAAGTCCCGCCCTGGGCACCATGAAAAAACAAGGACTTACTGCATAAACTGCGGCAAGTCCTTTTTCTTTTGTTCCGCCAAAGCCCCGTTTTGCCCCACTCCTGCCCCACTTTTTAGGCGGCAAGGCGCCTTTTTTGCCCCTATCGCCCGGACAATCGCGGCGTTTTATTGCGGCCAGATCCACGCCACCAACCGACCGGCACGGGCATGGATATTTTCACCCGGCCAGGGCGGAAACGACACCTTTTATCACCCGAAATCTCATACAAGCACCCCTAAGCTGATCGGATCGTAGAGCTCTGCTGGGTCTCTGAGACCAAGAACTGCCCTATTTCAGTTCTTTCCATTCACCATTCACCACTCACCATTCACTACTTTCTTTTCTCCCCGCTCTACCCTGCCAGCTACGCACTTGATCGAATTTCTACACGAAGTGGACCCTGATAACTTCTGCATCCGCCATATCCTCGCTGACGCGCATTAAACCGCGCAGTTCAGAAAATATGGCATGATCGGTTTTGTGGTTTTCATTCGAGCAGGTGATCGGCTTTGACAGCCATAACCAACATGGTTACAAATCATGATAAAGACATTCACACACAAGGGGCTTGAAGCATTTTTCAGAACGGGCTCGACAAAGGGGATTCAAGCCAAGCACGCATTCAAACTGTCATTGATACTTGACCGACTTGATGCCGCAACCTCCCTTCGAGACGTTCATTTCCCAGGCTCGGGGCTTCACCCTCTCCAGGGCAACCTCACTGGCCATTGGTCGGTCAGGGTTTCAGGCAACTGGCGGGTGACGTTCCGACTCGAAGATGGTGACGTTCACGTCGTCAATTATCTCGACTATCACTAGGAGGCCGCATGCAGACCAGAACCCGCAAACCTACGCACCCGGGCCGCATCATAGAGCACCACTATATGAAGCCTATGAATCTGACCGTCACGGCCCTGGCTGCGCACCTGGGCATATCCCGGAAGCACCTTTCCAACCTCGTCAACGAAAAGGTGGGGATAACCTCAGATATGGCCATGCGCCTTTCCCGCGCCTTTGGCACTTCTCCCGACCTGTGGATGAACATGCAGAAGTCTCGGGATCTATGGGAAGCAGAACACGAGCGCACCGACTGGGAGACCGTGAAACCTTTGCCCGGAGTGCACGGGGTCTGCGCGGGTTGACACAGGCTGCCCTGGCCGCCGCCATCGGCGTCCACAAATCCCATATCTCCGGCATGGAGCGAGGCGTCCGCCCCATTGGCAAGGCCATGGCCAAAAAGCTTGGCCACGCACTGGTGATGAATTGGCGGATATTTTTGTAGCGGCCTAAATGGAATGGGGAAAGTCAGCGGTATCTGCACGACCCGCCTTCGCAATGGCAGCCCCCGCGGCGAACTTAAGTCCGTCAACCCGCGGAAGCCGCAGGGGAGCCCCGCCGCGGTCAATCCAGCCCGGTGTTTTCCCCCGTGTCCCCGAGCGGCTCGGCAGGAACTTTCGAAACCAGGATCTTGTCGATCCGCTGCCCGTCCATGTCCACGATCTCGAACCTGAAGCCATGGTGGTCGACATGGTCGGCTTCGGCGGGCATGCCGTCGAGGTGGTGCAGCATGAAGCCGCTGATGGTGTTGAAGCCCGGCGCAGGCTGGTCGGTGTGCACGTCCAGGCCGAGGCGGTCGATGACATCGTAATACGGGGCGTGGGCGTCCACGAGGAGGGAGCCGTCCTCGCGCTCCAGGATTTCTGGGTTCTCGAAAGGGTCTTCCCTGATTTCGCCGATCAGGGACTCGAGGATGTCCATCGGCGTGACCAGGCCCTGGATGTCGCCGTACTCGTCGATGACGATGGCGATCCTGTTGCCGGTCTCCCTGAAGTTCCGAAGGAGGGACAGGGCCGGGAACGACTCCTGGATGAAGATCGGCTCCTGCAGCACGCTGCGCAGTCCCTGTGCGTCGGGCTTTTTGCCGTAGAGGTCCTTCACTGCGACGAAGCCGACGAGGTTGTCCGGGGAACCGTCGACCACGGGGTACGACGAATGATTGGCCTCGCGCATGACATCCACGTTCTTCTCCGTCCCGTCGGCCAGGTCGAGCTGCACGATGCGCGAACGGTGGGTCATGACGGCCGACACGCGCAGGTCCGCGAAGCGCATGACGCGGTGGAGCATGTCCTTCTCCTGCGCCTCGATGACGCCGCGCACCCGGGCCTCGTCGATGACGGACCGGACGTCGTCGTCCGTGAACACGTTCCCGTCGTCGCGGATCCCGAACAGCCTGCTCAGGGCCCGGACATTGTGCGAGATGACGGCCACGACGGGCCTGGCCGCAATCTGCACGAGCCTGATGATTGGGGCGATGGCCTTGGCCGAGGAGTTCGGGGAAAAGAGGGCGATCCGCTTGGGCAGGAGCTCCCCGAAGATGAGCGTCAGATAGGTGATGGCCGAAACCGTGACGAAAACGGCCACGCCTTCGGCCATCTCCACGGACAGGCCCGCCGCCTCCGCGATCCTCGCCGCCAGAACCTCAGAGATCGTGGCGCCGCTGAACACGCCCGTCAGGATGCCAATGAGCGTGATGCCCACCTGGACCGCCGACATGAAGCCCTCGGGATGGCCGGCCAGCTCGAGGACCATGCCCGCCCTGGCGCTGCCCCTTCGGGCCTCCTTTTTGAGCTGGTGCCGCCTGGACGTCAGGACGGCGATCTCGGACATGGAGAAGATCCCGTTGATCCCGATCAGCAGGGCGATAAAGCATATTTCGAGAACAAGAACAGACATTCGTCAACCTCACTTTTGCCAGGCTTCGGTTGCTCCGCACAGGCGCCGCACCCGCACATATGACCTCTCCGGGCGTTGGAGGCAAGCGGCATCCCGCCCGGACGACATGCTTGGCCGCGATGCGCGAGGCTTCACCAAACGGCTCTTTCGTACCGGCACCGCATGCACCGGCCTGGCCGGTGCACCGTGCCGCCTCGACACTGCTCCCGTCATCCGATCACGCGCCATGAAGAATCATTACGTGCGCGCGACACTCCGCCACAGGAGGCGATGCCGAGGACTGCGTTCACGCGTTGCATACAATACAATGGATATTTCTCAATAAAATCCTTGTGCGCGGATTTCCGCTCGTGTACACGTTGCAAAATTTATTTTCTATCACACATCTTGCAGCGCTGAATGGGAGCGTATCACGATTTTACATCATCAAGACACAAAACAATCACTATTATCGATAGAGCACGAGATGGGCCCAACGGAAACGGAACCTCTTTCAGCAACATCATCCAGCGGACAACCGGTAAACGCATGAACATGAAAATCAGAACCAAGCTCGTCCTCATTGTATTCCTTCTGTGGCTCTCTGGGTCGGCACTTCTTGTTTTTCTGTCATACAACACCGCCAGAGAACAGCAGATAGAAAGCATCCGGGCCAGGGTCCGCGACTATGCCGCCTTGGGCGCCATGAGCGTCCCGGCCGAAGACCACGCCCGGCTTCTGGCTCCTGAAGACGAGGAGGGCGAGGCGTACGCCCGGATCGCCGAGACCCTTCGCGGCATCAAGGCCAACAGCTCGGACATCGAGTTCGTCTACACGTTCAGGCGCAACGACGACGGGTCCATCGTCTTCGTCGTCGACGCCGACGAGGAGGACAAATCCCACCTGGGCGAGGTCTATGACGACGCGACCCCCCTCATGGCGCAGGCGGCCCGGGATCTTTCCGCCCCGGCGGTGGAAGAGGATTTCTACGAGGACCAGTGGGGGACGTTCCTGAGCGCCTACGCGCCCATCCGGACCCCGGACGGGAAGCTGGACGCCGTCATCGGCGTGGACATCTCCGCCGGGAGCGTCCATGCCATGTCCATGACGCTGCTTTGGCACATGGCCCTCTGTTTCGCCGCCATCACCGCGGCCATGATCCCCGGCATCTTCCTCTTCGCCAAGAACATGGTCCGGCCCATCACCGGCTGCGTGGAATTCACGAACCACCTCGCCCAAGGGGACTTCTCCCAGGACGTCCCTGCCGGGATACTCGCGCGAGCGGACGAAATCGGCGACCTGGGTCGGGCCTACGGCTCCATGATCGCCAACACCAGGGGGCTCCTGCGCAACATGCATGAAGGCGTGCAGACCCTGACCGCCTCCGTGGAGAATTTCTCCACCTTCGCCGCCCAGACCACATCCGGCATCCACACCCTGTCCGACAACGCCACCGCCGTGACGGCCGCAGCTCGGGAAATGAACGCCGGCACTGTTTCCGTGGCCGCGAGCATGGAGCAGACCTCGACCAATCTCGCATCCGTGGCCGGTGCCACCGAAGAGATGACCTCCACCATCGCCGAGATCGCGGAAAACTCCGAACGGGCCCGCGTGACGACCGACAGCGCCTCCGCCCAGGTCCAAAGCTTCGCCAGGGTGCTGCGGGAGCTCGGCGCTTCGGCCGACGAAATCGGAAAGGTCACCGCGACCATCGCCGACATATCCAGCCAGACCAACCTGCTGGCCCTGAACGCCACCATCGAGGCGGCCCGGGCCGGCGACGCCGGCAAAGGCTTCGCCGTGGTCGCCAACGAGATCAAGGAACTGGCCCGTCAGGCCGCGCAGGCCACGGACGACATCAGGGCCAGGATAGAATCCATCCAGGGCGCGACGGGAAGCGCCGTGGCCAACATCGAGGACATCGTGCGGGTCATCGGCGACGTGAACGGCTTCGTGGTGTCCGTTGCGGCGTCCATCGAAGAACAGTCGGCGGTGACCCGCGAACTGGCCTCGAACATCGCCGAGGCCACCGGCGGCGTCCGGGACGCCAACGGGCGGACGGCGAACATGTCGGCCGCCTCGGGAGAGATCGCCGCGGACATCGCCGCGGTGGACGCAGTCGCTTCCGACATCCGCTCCGGCTGCTCGCTGGTCCGCGACAACCTCTCGGATCTGGCCAGGCTGGCCGCGCAACTGCGGGAGATGGTCGGCCGCTTCACGATTTAGGCAAGGGGCGCAAAAAAATGGACGCCGCGGCCGGTCAGAGGCGACCGGCCGCGGCGTCATGCGTTTCCGAGGAAAAGAATTCCTGCCGAGGGAGGGGTATTAGACGGCCGTTTCCCGCGGCTTGTCCTGCGGCTGGGGCTTTGGGGAGGGCCCGGTCCCGTTGTGCGGTTCGACCATCTCGAGCCATTCGAGAAACGGCATGAGAAAGCGCATGAACTCCCCGACGGGCACGCCCTTGTCCTGCAGCCAGCGGAAGAAGGCCTCGGGAATGCCGGTCAGCTCGGCGGCCATGCGGATGCCTTCCTCGCGCCAGTCCTCGAGTTTCCGGTCCTGCCCCTGCTCGGCCGCGGCCAGGACGACCAAGCCGTGCGGATGCACGCGGCCCGCCCCGGAATCATGCTCCGCCAGCGAACCGGGAGCGCCCCCTTCGCTCACGAGAACGCCCCGCGCTGATGCGGGCACCATGCCTGACACCTGGCGGCCATGTTCGAGCAGGCCTCCCGGTACGGACGTCACGGCCCGGGAATCGTTCCAAGACACGGCCGCCACGCCCAGTGACGCGACAATGACCGCGCCGGCGAGTAGACGGAGCGGCCAGGCCGCACCGCCCTGCCGGCGGGTGAAGTTGTCGCCCTGCGGCGTGTCACCGTCGCTGCGTGTTCCCCTCATGCTTCCTCCGGGGTTAAACGATGCTCAACTCCGCATGCGGCGCTCCCACTGGAAATCGCGGCTGGTGACCACGTCCTCCATGCGCCGAAGCCTCCTGTCCAGGCTCTCGAACTTGCGCTTGATGCGTTCCAGGGCGCCAGTCCGCGAGGTGGAGTAGGAATCGTAGAATTCCTGCTCGTCGGTATTGTGGATGGGCACCACGGGCTCCATCTTCATAACCATGGCCGCGATCAGGTACAAGAGCCCGACGGGCCAGATGCCCGTGATCAGGAACAGCACGACCACGATGGCGCGCAGGAGCCCCACCGACAGGTCGAACTGCCGGGCCAATCCCTTGCACACGCCCAGAAACATCCCGTCGCGCGCGCGGTACAGCCTGCGCCTTTCCTCGATGGGCCGGCGCCAGCGCGAGCCGAAGCCCCTCTCGTGGCCCATGCGGTGACTTCCGTATCCGTATGCCTTCATGACTGTCTCTCCTTGTCCTTCTCCAGCAGGATCGTCTCAAGGGTCTCGATGCGCTCTTCCATGCGCGCCAGACCCTGATACATCTCCTGGATCATCTGCGCCTCGCTTTCGCCCCCCTCCCGGCCGGTGCGCGTGAACAGCCGGATGATCCCGAAGATCACCGCGCCGACCAGCAGAAGGCCCGCCGCCATGAGGATGAAGAAAAAGCTCAAGAGATGTTCCATGCGCGTACTCCTTGGGTGTTCGTCCCTGCGTAGCCGAAGCCGGCGCCCGAGCCAAACACAATTTCACGAACCGTCATTTCTGCCTGGAGGAGCGCATGGCGGCCAACTGCTCCTCGATCTCGTCCCCGCCTTCGAGCAGGGCGAACTCCTGTTCCAGATCGCGCCCGCGGCGGGGCGCCGCCAGATCGGCCTCGGCCTCCATGCGCTCGATGCGCTGCTCGAACTGGTCGAAGCGCATGAGCACCTCGGCGGACTGCGCGCGGGTGGCGTTGGCGCGGGCCTTCAG
>DPKT01000228.1 GCA_003542385.1 Desulfomicrobium sp. | reverse complement strand
ACCCACGACGCCCGGGCCGCCTCCCTGGGCGCGCTGGTCCGCCTCCTGCGCCGCAGCGTGCGGCTGGTCCACACACGCCGCGTGTCCTATCCCCTGGGCCGGGGCTGGAGTCGGCTCAAGTACCGGCTGGCGGACCTGGTGGTCTGCGTCAGCCGGGAGGTGGAGGAGGCCGTGCGCGTGGCGGGCGTGGACAGAACCGCGGTCATCCCGAGCGCAATCGTCCTTCAGCGCTACTCGCCGAGGCTGCCCGGCAACGGCGGGAGAGTTGGCATCATCGGGGCCCTTTCGCCCCAGAAGGGGCACGGGCAGTTCTTCGAAGCCCTGGCCCTCATGACCGATCCGCCCGAGGTCTGGATCGTGGGAGGGGGGGCGCTGGAAGGGGAGCTCCGGGCCCTAGCCGACCGGCTCGGCATCGGGGGGCGGCTCGTCTGGAAGGGGGAAGTGGAGAGCCCGCAGGTGCTGCCCCATTTCGATGTTCTGGTCGTGCCCTCGGCCCACGGCGAAGGTTCGAGCGGCGTGGTCAAGGAGGCCTGGGCCGCCGCCGTACCCGTGGTCTGCTCTGACCTTCCCGCCAACCTGGAGCTGGTCCGGGATGGGGAGAACGGTCTCATCTTCGCCAACGGCGATCCTTCCGACCTGGCCCGCCAGCTGGACAGGCTGCGCGTCGATGCCGGCCTGGCACGCCGCCTTGTGGACGCCGGCCGCGTCGACGTGCTGGCCTACGATGCGTCGGGCATGCGGCAGGCATACGACCGGGCCTACGAGCGCATCTGAAGAGATGCGGCGGCCGTAAGGGAATGCACCCCGCACGTTTGTCCCGCGTCCGCCTTGCCGCCGAGAGGCCGAATCCATCCATCACCCGCCCAGTTCCCGCAGCCCGCATTTGCGGCCGCAGTTTGCGGCCGGCATGCTCCGTCCAGCTCCGCTGCGGAGTGACAATCGCACCGCAACCATCCTTTGCGCTTTGACAATTTCGCCTCAGGCGTTACAGAAGAAAATCGCGATCCGCCTTTCACGACCAACTTTCCGGAGGTTCCCCATGGCCAAATCAGCACACGAAACCGAATGGTTCCTGCCCGAAGACCAGCGCAAGGCGCTTGGCGAATATCTGCGTGAATTCAAGGAAACCGTGCCCGTCCACCTCTTCGTCAAGCCGGGCCGCAACGACGCGTACGCGGATTTTGCCCGCAAGCTCATGCAGGACATGGTCCGGTTGACGGACAAGCTCACCCTGCACCTGCACGAGGACGAGGCCGCGGCCAACGAGAAGCACGGCGTCACGCGCTTCCCGACCCTGCTCATCGACCCGGAGCGCTATTCCATACGCTTTACCGGGGCTCCGGCCGGCGAGGAGGGGCAGGCCTTCCTGCACGGCCTGATGATGGTCTCCACCCGGCGCAGCTTCCTGTCGGAGAAATCGAAGGAGATCCTTGCTGGACTCGACGAGAAGCGGGTGGTCAAGGTGTTTGTCAGCCCGACCTGCCCATACTGTCCGGGCCAGTGCGTCAACGCCATCAAGGCCGCCGTGGAGCGGCCCGACCTGATCGCCGTCGAGTGCGTGGAGACGGGGGAAAACCCCGACTACGCCGAGGAATATTCCGTGGGATCCATCCCGCACACTGTCTACAACGAGAAGCTGTCCACCGTGGGACTTGAGCCGGAGCCGTCCTTCGTGGCCCAGCTCGTGACCCTGCAGGCCGCCCGGGAACACGCCCATGAAGCCGGCGAAGTCGGCGGGCAGGGCGTCAGCTACCACGACCTCGTCATCATCGGCTCGGGCCCGGCCGGCCTCACGGCCGGAATCTACGCCAAGCGCGCGGGGCTCGACGCCGTGGTCCTGGAGAAGGGCATCGTCGGAGGCCTGGTCAGCATCACTCCCGAGGTCGAGAACTATCCGGGATTCATCAACATCGGCGGCAAGATGCTCATGGACATGATCCACGAGCAGGCCAAGCAGTATGTGGACGTGGTCACGGGACAGAAGGTCGAGGAGATCAAGATCGGCCGCAACCTCGAGGTCTACACCCAGGACAGGGTCTATGTGGCCGACGCGGTCATCTATGCCGCCGGGGCGTCCTGGAAGAAGCTCGGCGTGCCCGGCGAGGACCGCTTCATGAGCAGGGGCGTGTCCTTCTGCGCGTCCTGCGACGGGTTCATGTTCAAGGGCAAAAAGGTGGCGGTGGTCGGCGGCGGCAACACGGCCCTGACCGACGCCCTGCACCTGAAGAACCTCGGGGTGGACGTGATGATCGTGCACCGCCGCCAGGGATTCCGGGCCGAGCAGCATCTGGTCGATTCCGTGCTGCGCGAGCAGATTCCCGTGCGCTGGAACTCCGTCGTGGAGGAAATCGGCGGGGACAAGGCGCTGGAGTACATCGCCGTGCGGGACGTGAAGACGGGCGAGACGGAGCGCGTCAAGGTGGACGGGGTCTTCCTGGCCATCGGCATCGTGCCCAACGTCGAGGCCGTGTCCCATCTCGGCCTGGCCGTTGAGCCCGGAGGGTACATCCGGGTCGACAGGATGGGACGGACAAGCCTGCCCCGGCTCTACGCGGCCGGGGACATTACCGGGGGGGTGCAGCAGATAGTGACCGCGGTCAGCGAGGGCGCCTCGGCGGCCATGGCCGTGTTCGAGGACCTGACCAGGCGCAAGGCCGAGCAGGCCGCCCGCGCGAGATGAGGGGAGCCCGCAGGGACCGTCACGACCGAACCGCCGCCTCCGCGGCGGTTCTTTTTTGGGGTGGCGACGGATGACGCCGTTCAGGCCATGGACAGGTAGCGCAGCCCCACGCCGTAATGTCTGTCTGATTCGGGCAGGTTTTTCTTCCAGATGACCTGGGCGTAATAGCATCTGCGCGGGACGCTCCCGTCGCCCCACATCGCGTCGTCGCCGTCCTCGAGAACTTCTATGAGCAGGTTCGCCCCGAGTTTGGGCGGCGGGAATTTCAGTTCGAGGTACATTCCCGTGCTGCTGAAGTTGAACATCCTGGCCGGCTGATATTCATCCATGCCGCCGACGGAGAACCGCACGACGGCCTTATGCGGCACCCGCCCTGTCTGCCGCTGTCCGGCCGTGTTTCCGTGTTTCATGCTGACCTCTCTTGCGTTTCGATGCGCTTCGGCAGGACGCACCGTTTCGCGCAGCCTATAAAAGAAATTTTTGTGCCATATCAGATATAATTAATTTTTACAGCATGTTGGGTCTGATAAGGCTGCTTGCGAGGAAGCAGGGGTGTGCAATAATCCGTATTTTCCGGACAACGTCGTCTCGTCCGACGATACACTGGGAATGATTCGGGTTTTGAAACGATGGCGGGATCGAGGCCCCGGAAAGCGGAGGGCGGCTGTCCGAAATTCCGGGATTGTCAGATGCGTTCGCGTCGGGAAAAGCGGATGCCTCCCGATTCGACGCAGGCGATCTTGTCTCCCGGGAACTGGATCCGTCTCCCCACCTTTCTTTCTTCCCAGGCCCGGTCCAGGAGAAGGAGGTGGGCGGCCAGGGCCTGTCCCGGGCCCATGCCGTCCAGGACATGCTTGTAGAGGCGCAGGCGTTGGGCGGGGTGGGCCTCCAGGAGTCGGGATTCGATGAGGAGACTGTCGGAGCGGGCGGGAAGGTGCGCGAGGCTTTTCTGCCAATAGTCCTCGTCGATGCGGGCCAGGGCCCAGGTCTGCCGGAGCGTCTTCGACAGGCCGGGGTTCTCCCGGCGCAGCAGGGGAAGGATGTCGGCCCGGATGCGGTTGCGGGTGCGGTCCGCCTGGGCGTTGCTGCGGTCTTCCCGCCACGGGACCCCGAGGGTTTCGAGGAGGCCCTGCAGTTCGTTCTTTTCCCAGTCCAGCACGGGGCGCAGGAGGCGGCGCACAGGGTCCGCGCCCGTCATGCCGCCAAGCCCGGGCCAG
>DPKT01000109.1 GCA_003542385.1 Desulfomicrobium sp. | reverse complement strand
AAGAAAACCCTATCCCAGAGCAGCGCGCCGCCCTGCGCTCCGGCACCACCCTCATCGCCTTCCGCGACATCACCGAGCGCAAGGACGCCGAGAAGCGCGCCAAGGTCGAATACGAGCAGCTCGTTCAGGCCGGCAAGATGGTGTCGCTTGGCATCCTGGTCTCGGGCGTGGCCCACGAGATCAACAACCCCAACAACTCCATCATCCTGAACGTCCCCCTGCTGTCGCGCATGTGGTACGACGCGCGGGTCATCCTCGACCAGTACATGGAGGACAACGGGGACTTCCTCCTCGGCAACCTCCGTTATTCCTTCGCCCGCGAGCGCGTGCCGCACCTCTTCTCCGGGGTCATGTCCTCGTCCAAGCGCATCAAGCACATCGTCCAGGACCTCAAGAACTACGCCCGTCAGGGCTCCACGGTGCTGAACGAGGTCATCGACATCAACGGCGTGCTCAAGGCCGCGGCGCTGCTGCTCGACAACCAGCTGCAGAAGGCCACGGACCGTCTGGAGATCGGCTACGGGTTCGGCATCCCGCACTTCAGGGGCAATTTCCAGAAGATCGAGCAGGTCGTCATCAACGTCCTCCAGAACGCCTGCGAAGCCCTGGACGAAAGGTCCAAGGCCATCCGCATCCGGACCGGCTTCGACACGCGGCTCGAACAGGTCTGGCTCGAGGTGGCCGACGAGGGCCAGGGCATCCAGCCCGACGACCTGCCCCACGTGACCGACCCATTCTACACCACCAAACGCGCCTGCGGGGGCACGGGCCTGGGGCTTTCCATTTCCTCCCGGATCATGCAGGAGCACGGCGGGGAGTTGACCATCCAATCCCGCCGGGGCGAGGGGACGACGGTCACCCTGACCTTTCCCGCCCGCCACGAAGGAGATGCCGCGTTATGATCCAGCCCTTTCCCGTCCTCATCGTCGACGACGAGGCCGACATCCTGAACAGCTTCGACCTGTGCCTGCGCTCGAGCGGCATCGACAACACCGTCTGCTGCCAGAACCCGGCCGAGGCCCTGCGCATCATCGACGAACGCCCTCTGGGGGCCATGATCCTCGACCTGAGCATGCCCGGCGTGACCGGTCAGGAGATCCTGGCCCATGTGCGGGAGGCGCGTCCGGAACTGCCCGTCATCGTGGCCACGGGCGTGGAATCCATCGAGTCGGCCGTGGAGTGCATGAAGCTCGGCGCCCTGGACTATCTGGCCAAGCCCGTGGAGGAGGAGCGCCTGGTGGCCTCCGTGCGCACGGCTCTGGAGATGAGCCGGCTGCGCCGCGAGAACACGTCCCTGCGCCAGTGCCTCGTGCTGGACCGACTGACCCGGCCCGAGGCCTTCGAGCACTTCGCCACGGACAGCCCCAAGATGCGGCAGATCTTCCAGTACCTGGAGGCGGTGGGCGCGTCGCCCGAACCCATCCTCATCTTCGGCGAGACGGGCGTCGGCAAGGAACTGGCCGCGCGGGCCGTGCACAAGCTGACCTGCCAGCGCAAACCCTTCGTGGCCGTCAACGTGGCCGGACTCGACGACACGGTCTTCAGCGACACCCTGTTCGGGCACCGCAAGGGGGCCTTCACCGGGGCGGTCGCCGCCCGCAAGGGGCTGGTGGAACAGGCCGCCGACGGCGTGCTCTTCCTCGACGAGATCGGCGATCTGGGCGAATCGTCGCAGGTCAAGCTGCTGCGCCTGCTGCAGGAGCGGGAGTACCTGCCCCTGGGGGCCGACGTGCCCCGCCCGTCCGAGGCCCGGGTCGTGGTGGCCACCAACCGCGACCTGGAGGCCATGACCCGCGAGGGCCGCTTCCGCAAGGACCTCTACTACCGCCTGCGCACCCACATGGTCCGCATCCCGCCCCTGCGCGAACGCCCCGAGGACATCCCCGTGCTGCTGGAGCTTTTCATCGCCGAGGCCGCGACCAGTTTCGGCAAGGACGCGCCGAAGCCGAGCCGCTGCCTCGTCAGCCGCCTGCGTGCCTACCCCTTCCCCGGCAACGTGCGCGAACTGCGCGCCTTCGTCTTCGACGCCATGGGCCGCTGGAACGGCGGGGACTTCAGCTGCGGGCCGGACAACGACACCCCGGAACTGTTCGGCGCGGCCGAAGAACTGTGCTTTCCCGCCGCCCTGCCGACCATCGAGGAGACCGTGCAGGCCCTCGTGCGCGAAGCCATGAGCCGCGCAGGCGGCGTCCAGACCCTGGCCGCACGCTGGCTCGGCATCTCCCAGCCGGCGCTCAGCAAGCGCTTGAAAAAAGGCGGCTCATAACTTTTTGCATAACCCGCACCCGGGGAATAGATGACCCCATCTATGCGAAACCATGATCTGAATTGATTTTCCCACTGCATCTCGCCTCACCCAGGCCATAACAAAAGTTATGGCCTTTTTCTTTTCTCGCCCGCTCCATTCCTATATTTCAACATGTTGCACTGTCATACAACCTGGCACGTTCCTTCCTATACAAGGATCGAATTTCGGCACCGGCATCCCGGCCGCGTTCGAAAACACCACGGAGGACAGTTATGGTTCAAAACTACGTTTTCCCGGCGACCGTATCCGAAGCGGTCACGGTCCTCAGCACCAACAGGGGGAAGGCCCGGATCATCGCCGGCGGCACGGACCTGATGCTGGAGCTGCAGGACGGCAAGAACACCTGCGACGTGCTGGTCGACCTGACCCAGATCGCGGAACTCAAGAACATCACGGAGGAGAACGGGTTCATCCGCATCGGCGCGAGCGTGACCCACGCCCAGGCGTCCAAGTCCGAGCTCATCCTGCAGCACGCCCCGGCCCTGGCCCAGGCCTGCCGCAAGGTCGGCTCCCTGCAGATCCGCAACATGGGCACCATCATCGGCAACATCGTGACCGGCAACCCGGCCGCCGACGCCGCCGTGGCCCTGGCCTGCCTGGAAACCACGGCCGAGGTGACCACGCAGGAGGGCATGCAGTCCATGCCGCTGGAAGACATGTACGCCGGCGTCTGCCTGTCCTGCATCGACAGCTGCTGCCAGGTCGTGACCCACGTCAAATTTCCCGTGAAGCAGAAGAACCAGGGTTCGGCCTACCTGCGCATGGAGCAGCGCAAGGCCCTGGCCCTGCCGATGCTGGCCGTCTCGGCCATGGTCGCCCTCGACGGCGACAAATTCGAGTGGGCGCGGCTCATCATCGCCCCCGTAGGGGCCGGTCCGCAGCATGCCCTGGACGCCGAGGCCTTCCTCAAGGGCGCCCCGGTCACCGCCGCGACCATGACCGAAGCCGGACAGCTGGCCCGCAACCAGGCCATGTTCCGCAGCAGCGCCATCCGCGGCTCCAAGGAATACCGGATGGGAGTCCTGCCCGTTTTCGTCGAACGGGTCCTTCAAGCGGCTGTCGAAGACGCCCGCAAAGCATAACGGAGGAAGAACATGCCGAACCAGATCATTTCATTCCGACTGAACGGCGAGGTCGTCGAGATGGCCGTCTCCCCCGCGGAGATGCTCCTCGACGTGCTGCGCGAGAAAATGCACCTCACGGGCACCAAGCGCGGCTGCGGCAAGGGCGAGTGCGGCGCGTGCACCATCATCTTCAACGGCAAGGCCATGAACGCCTGCCTCATCCCGGCCATGCGCGCCCAGGGCGCGGACATCCAGACCATCGAAGGCGTCGAGGGCCCGGGCGGCCTGCACCCGCTGCAGCAGAGCTTCATCGACAAGGGCGCCGTGCAGTGCGGCTTCTGCACGCCGGGCATGATCATGTCCGCCAAGGCCCTTCTGGACAAGAACAAGTCCCCCTCCAAGGAGCAGATCCGCGAGGCGGTCGGCGGGAACATCTGCCGCTGCACCGGCTACGTCAAAATCGAGGACGCGGTGGAAGACGCCGCGCGTCAACTTCGGGCCTCTGCGGTCAAGGGAGGAGAGCTATGAGCCAGTTCGAATATGTCGGAAAAAGCGTCAACAGGCGCGACGGCGTGGACAAGACCACGGGTCGCGGCCTCTTCACCACGGACATCTTCCTGCCGGGCATGCTCTTCGCCAAGGTCCTGCGCAGCCCGCACCCCCACGCCCGCATCGTGTCCATCGACACCTCCGAGGCCGAGAAGCTGCCCGGGGTCAAGGCCGTCATGACCCACAAGAACGGACCCAAGAACCTCTTCAACGCCGCAGTGCCCATGTTCCTGACCATCCCGCAGCTCGAGCGCGTGCTGGACCAGTACCTCTTCGACGAGATCGTCCGCCACGTGGGCGACGAGGTGGCCGCCGTGGCCGCCACGAGCGAGGCCATCGCCGAGAAGGCCCTTGGGCTCATCAAGGTCGAGTACGAGATCCTGCCCGCCGTGTTCGACGCCCTGGAGGCCATGAAGCCCGAGGCGCCCGAACTGCACGCCGGCAAGGGCTGCACGCCCGAAGGCAGGAACATCCCGGCCGAGATCGTGAAGATCCCCTATAACGACGTGGAGAAGGGTCTGGCCGAGTCCGACGTGATCGTCGAGCAGACCTTCGAACTGCCCGTGCAGAAGCAGGTCCAGATGGAGACCCAGGCCGCCGTGGCCCAGGTCGACGGCAACGGCGACGTGACCGTGTGGTCCACCACCCAGACCCCGCACCCGTCGCGGGCCATCCTCGGCCAGATCTTCGGCATCGCCGCCAGCAAGATCCGCGTCCTGGCGCCCCCCTACGTTGGCGGCGGCTTCGGCGTGCGCATCGGCCTGAGCGGCAAGGCCGAGCCCATCGCCATGGGCCTGGCCCTGCTGGCCAAGCGGCCGGTCAAGCTGGTCTACACCCGCAAGGAGGACTTCATCGCCTCCGACACGCGCCACGCGGCCTACGTCACCGTCAAGCTCGGGGCCAAGAAGGACGGCACGTTCCAGGCTCTGGACATGAAGGGCGTCTTCAACACGGGCGCCTTCTGCACCTTCGGCGCGGAGCTGCCCGGCGTGTGCGGGGCCATGACCCTGGCCATCTACCGCATCCCGCACCAGCGCTACTTCGGCCACAGCGTGTACACCAACCGCACCAGCGCCGGCGCCATGCGCGGCTTCGGCAACCCCCAGGGCAACCTGGCCATGGAGCAGGTCGTGGACATGATGGCCGAGAAGCTGGGCATGGACCCGCTCGAACTGCGCCGGAAGAACATCATGAAGGCCGGCGACCCGTGGTGCCTGCCGTACCCCTGCGGCACGACGGAACTGGCCGAGTGCATGCGCCAGGGCGCCGAGAGCATCGGCTGGGAACGGCGCGGCAAGCTGAACGAACCCGGCGCGGTCAAACTGCGCGGCCTGGGCATGGCCGTGGGCACCCACGTCAGCAACGCCTGGCCCTTCTGCGTGGACTACGACAACGCCTACGTGACCATCCAGCCCGACGGCTCGGCCCACGTGGCCTCGGGCGTGCCGGACATCGGCACGGGCACGAGCACGAGCCTGGTGCAGATCGCGGCCGAGACCCTGGGGATAGGCATGGACAGCATCAGCCTGACCTACGGCGACACCCTGGGCACGCCCTTCGACATCGGCAGCCACGCCAGCCGCACCTGCTACGCGGCCGGCACGGCCATCAAGGCCGCCGCGACCGACGCCCGCAAGCAGCTGCTGGAATACGCGGCCGGCTACTTCAACATCGCGCCCGAACGTCTGGAGATCAAAGGCGGAGTCATCTCGCCGGTTGCCGGGAGCCTCGACGAGTGCTCGGGCTCGGGCCTGTGCCAGCTCGAGGAGGTCAAGGAGGGCAAGGGCAACTCCGTGACCGTTGAGGAACTGGCTTACCACGCCCACGTCCGCAATAAACAATTCATCGGCGTCGGCCGCATCGTGCCCGAGAACGCCCCGCCGTGGCACGCCTGCTTCGCCGAGGTGGAGGTCGACACGCGCACGGGACAGGTCCGGGTCGTCAAGCTGGCCGCCGCCCACGACGTGGGCCGGGCCATCAACCCCATGATCGTCGAGGGCCAGATCGAGGGCGGCGCGGCCCAGGGCATCGGCTACGCCCTGAGCGAGGAGATCACCTACAACGACAAGGGCCGCCAGCAGCAGTACAGCATGCACAACTACATGCTGCCCACGGCCGAGGACATGCCCGAGATCCACTCCATCATCGTCGAGTCGCACGACCCAACGGGGCCGTTCGGCGCCAAGGGCGCGGGCGAGTGTAGCCTGGTCTGCCCGGCCTCGGCCATCGCCAACGCCGTGGCCAACGCCACGGGCTACCGCTTCAAGCAGATTCCCATGACCCCGGAACGCGTGTTCAAGGCCCTGAACTCATAAACACGACGGCGCAGGGGCGGTCCCCTGCGCCGCTTCCCCCTGGAGGGGCGACATGAAGAAACTGCTCTTTGCCGCCGTGACGGCGGCCCTGCTGATGACGGGATCGGCGGCCCTGGCCGGATCTGGGCACTACGTGAACGGCGCCGAGGGCATCAAGGCCGCGACCCTTCCGCCGCAGGGCTTATACTGGCGCATGTACAACCTCTTCTACACGGCCGACGACCTGCGCGACAAACACGGCGACGAGATCGACGTCGACTTCGACGTGAACGTCTACGCCCTGGTAAACCGCCTCGTGTACTCCTCGGACATCGAGATCCTCGGCGCAAACGTCGTGGCCGACATCTGCGTGCCCCTGGTCTACACCGACATCTCCATGAAGGCCGGCGGCATGACGCTTTTCGACGACAACGAGTTCGGGCTGGGCGACATCCTCATCGAGCCCGCCATCCTGGCCTGGCACGGTCCGCGGTACGACGCGGCCCTGGGCGTGGGCGTGTACCTGCCCACGGGCGATTTCGAGGACGACGAGCCGGCCAGTCCCGGCAAGGGCTTCTGGACCGGCATGCTCACGGCCGGCGCGACCCTCTATTTCGACGAGGCCCGGACCTGGTCGGCCTCCATCCTGTCCCGCTACGAGATCCACTCGGAGCAGGAGGACACGGACGTGACCTACGGCAACGACTTCCACTTCGAGTGGGGCCTGGGCAAAACCTTGGCCAAGATCTGGGACGTGGGCCTGGCCGGCTACTGCCGCTGGCAGGTCACGGACGACAGCGGCCCCGGCACGTCCGACGACCGCGAGGAGGCCTACGCCGTGGGCCCGGAAGTCAGCGTCTTCGTGCCCGACTGGGGCCTGGGCGTGTCCCTGCGGTCCCTGTGGGAGTTCGAGAACAAGGTCAACTCCCAGGGCAACGTGACCACCCTCATGATCATGAAAGCATTCTAAGGAACGAAGCCATGTTCACCATAGTCAACCGCGAGGAGATGGCCGGCGGCACGGTCATCCTCAACGAGATCGAGGCCCCGCGCATCGCGGCCAAGGCCAGGCCGGGGCAGTTCCTCATCCTGAAGGCCAACGAGAACGGGGAGCGCATCCCCCTGACCATGGCCGAAACCGATCCCGACAAGGGAACCGTGACCGTCATCTACATGGTCGTGGGCAAAAGCACGGAGCTCTTCAAGCGCCTGAAGGTCGGCCAGGCCTACCAGGACGTCATCGGCCCCCTGGGCCAGCCCACGCACATCGAGCCCGGAAAGAAGGTGGTCTGCGTGGGCGGCGGCACCGGCGTGGCCGTGCTGCACCCCATCGCCCGCGGCATGAAGCAGGCCGGCTGCTCTGTCACCTCCATCATCGGCGCCCGCAACAAGGACCTGCTCATCCTTGAAGAGAAGATGGGACTGGCCTCCGGCGAGCTGCACGTCTGCACCGACGACGGCTCCTACGGCCGCAAGGGTTTCGTGACCGAAGTGCTGAAGGAGAAGCTCGACGCAGGCGGCGTGGACCAGGTCGTGGCCATCGGGCCGGTGCCGATGATGAAGTTCGTGTCCCTCATGACGAAGGATTACGGCGTGCCGACCATGGTCAGCCTCAACCCGATCATGATCGACGGCACGGGCATGTGCGGCGGCTGCCGCGTGACCGTGGGCGGCGAGACGAAGTTCGGCTGCGTGGACGGGCCGGAATTCGACGGGCACCAGGTCGACTTCGACGAGCTGATCCTGCGCCTGCGGGCCTACACCGAACAGGAACGCTGCAGCCACGAGCGCTGCAAGTGGGAAGAAGGAGGCAACGCATGAGCACCGCCAAAACCCCGCGACAGGCCATGCCCGAGCAGCCGCCCCTGGTCCGGGCCCGCAACTTCGAGGAAGTCCCCCTGGGCTACACCCCGGAACAGGCCGTGGCCGAAGCCTCGCGCTGCCTGCAGTGCAAGAGCCCGGCCTGCGTGCAGGGCTGCCCCGTGGGCGTCGACATCCCCGGTTTCATCAAGCACATGGCCGCCGGCGACTTCGACAAGGCCATCGGCAAGATCTGGGAGCGCAACAGCTTGCCGGCCGTCTGCGGCCGGGTCTGCCCCCAGGAGGTCCAGTGCGAGGGCAACTGCCTGCTGGGCCGCAAGGGCGAGGCCGTGGCCATCGGCAACCTGGAGCGATTCGCCGCCGACTGGGAGCGGCAGCACCATGTCTGCGAACTGCCGTCCCGCGACGCGGCCACCGGCAAGCGCGTGGCCGTGGTCGGCTCGGGGCCGTCGGGCCTGACCGTGGCCAGCGACCTGATTCTCAAGGGCCATGAGGTCAGCCTCTTCGAGGCCTTCCACAAGCCCGGCGGCGTGCTCGTCTACGGCATCCCGGAATTCCGGCTGCCCAAGGACATCGTCGCCGCCGAGGTGTCCTGCCTGCAGGCCCAGGGCGTGAAACTCGAGTGCGACGTGGTCGTGGGCCGCACCGTGAGCGTGGACGAGCTCTTCGAGCAGGGCTTCGACGCCGTGTACCTGGGTGTGGGCGCCGGCTTGCCCAAGTTCATGCGCATCCCGGGCGAGAACCTCGTCGGCGTGCTCTCGGCCAACGAGTACCTGACGCGGGCCAACCTGATGAAGGCCTACCTCTTCCCCGAGGTGGACACGCCCATCCCGCGCGGCAAGCAAGTGGCCGTTCTGGGCGGCGGCAACGTGGCCATGGACAGCGCGCGCACGGCCATGCGCCTGGGCGCGGACAGGGTCAGCCTGGTCTACCGCCGTTCCCGCGACGAGATGCCGGCCCGCAAGGCCGAGATCCACCACGCCGAGGAGGAGGGGCTCAACTTCGAACTGCTGTGCAACCCGGTGCGCTATCTGGGCGACGACAAGGGGCGCCTGACGGGCATCGAGTGCATCCGCATGGAACTGGGTGAGCCTGACACCTCTGGCCGCAGGCGGCCGGTGGAGGTGCCCGGATCGGAGTTCGTCGTCGAGTGCGACCTGGCCATCGTGGCCATCGGCGCCGGAGCCAACCCGCTGCTGACCCGCTCAACGCCGGACCTGCCCCTCAACAAGTGGGGCTATGTCACGGCCAATGCCGAAACGGGCAAGACGGGCAAGAAAGGGGTCTGGGCCGGCGGCGACATCGTCACCGGCGCGGCCACGGTCATCCTGGCCATGGGCGCGGGACGCAAGGCCGCGGACTCCATCCACGAATACCTGACCTGGGGCTGGTGACAACCGGGGGAGGGCGGTCCTCCCCCGTTCCCGAACCACGAGGAGGCGGCATGAACCTGAACGAACGGGTCATCGCCATCAAGAGCGGCGGTGAAATGGCCTCGGCAATCGTCTGGCGCCTGCACCACGCGCGGCTGCGCCGCATCGTCATCCTGGAGACGGCGCACCCACTGGCCGTGCGGCGCACGGTCAGTTTCTGCGAGGCCGTGCACGACGGAGCCTGCATGGTCGAGGACGTGCGCGGCGTGCGAATCGACGGGCCGGAACAGGTTGAGGCGGCCTGGGCCGCGGGTGAGGTGCCCATACTGGTGGACCCCGAATGGCGGAGCCTGGACGCCATCCGGCCCGATGTGCTCGTGGACGCCATCATCGCCAAGCGCAACCTGGGCACGCGCCTGAACGACGCGCCGCTGGTCATCGGCCTCGGGCCGGGCTTCGAGGCCGGACAAGACGCGCACCTCGTCGTCGAAACCAACCGCGGCCATGACCTGGGGCGCATCATCACTGCGGGATGCGCCGCGCCGAACACGGGTACCCCCGGCACTATCGGCGGGGTCTCGAAGGAACGCGTCCTGCGGGCGCCCGTTTCCGGCAAGCTGGTCTGGGAATGCAGCCTCGGGGACATGGTCGGCAAGGGCCAGGTTCTGGGCAGGGTCGACGGCGTACCGGTCACGGCCGAGATCTCCGGGCTCCTGCGCGGACAGATCCGGCCCAACGGCCACGTGCCCCAGGGCCTCAAACTCGGGGACATCGACCCGCGCGGCGACGCGTCCTACCTGCACACTATCTCCGACAAGGGCCGCGCCCTGGGTGGGGCGGTGCTGGAGTGCATCATGAGGGTCTACAATTGAGCGTGCCCGCACCCATGAGAAGGGCGGACACCATGGCTTTCGCCCTGGATCTGCCCGCCGCCGGCCTTCTGAGCATCGTCGGGGCCGGCGGCAAGACCACGGCCATGTTCCGCCTGGCCCGTGAACTGGGTGAGCGCGGCCTGCGAGTGGCCTGCGCCACCACGACGCGGATCTTCCGGCCCGCAGCCGACGAAGCGGACCTCGTCCTTGCG
>DPKT01000166.1:651-5207 GCA_003542385.1 Desulfomicrobium sp. | reverse complement strand
TGGTGGATATGGATCTGGAGAAGTTCTTCGACCGCGTGAACCATGACGTGCTGATGGCACGCGTGGGGCGCAAGATCGGGGACAAGCGGGTGCTCGGCCTCATCCGCCGATTCCTGCAAGCGGGGCTGATGAAGGGCGGACTGTGCAGTCAGCGGTCAGAGGGTACTCCGCAAGGAGGGCCGCTCTCTCCGCTGTTGTCGAACATCCTGCTGGACGATCTGGACAAGGAACTCGAACACCGAGGTCATGCGTTCTGCCGGTACGCGGATGACTGCAACATCTATGTGCGCACTCACCGCTCGGGGGAGCGCGTCATGGCCTCGGTCAGCCGGTATCTGCAAACCCGGCTGAAGCTCCAGGTGAACGCCGCCAAGAGCGCGGTGGACCGCCCCTGGAACCGCAAGTTCCTGGGTTATAGCATGACGTTTCACAAACAGCCTCGGCTGAAAGTGGCCCCTGCGGTCGTTGCCCGGTTGAAAGCCTCGGTACGCGAAGAATGCCGCAAGGGACGCGGTCGATCCCTGCAAGCGGTGATCGACATCCTCTCGCTGAAACTGCGGGGTTGGGTGAACTACTTCAAGCTGGCTGAAGTGAAGAACGTGTTCGAGGAACTTGACGGGTGGGTACGGCGTCGTCTGCGTTTGATTCTTTGGCGTCAGTGGAAGCGGGTCTACACCCGGGCCAGAAATCTGATGCAAAGGGGCATGAACAAGGACCGCGCACTGAAATCCGCCATGAACGGTCGCGGACCATGGTGGAACTCGGGGGCCTCGCACATGAACGAGGCCTATCCCAAGAAGTACTTCGACAAACTAGGACTCGTGTCGCTGCTGGATCATTACCGGAAACTTCAATGTGTTGCATGAACCGCCGTATACGGAACCGTACGTACGGTGGTGTGGGAGGACGGCGGGGGTGACCCCGCCTCCTACCCGATGTCTGAGGCTTTTTCGGGTAGAGGAGGTGCGTTGAAATGCATGGATTCCCGCCTTCGCGGGAATGACTCGATACTGACTCGTAACGATGTGTCATTTCCGCAAAGGCGGGAATCCATGGGCGAAGGTCCGAGCGTTTTCGTTTCGAATGGCGTCATTCCCGCGAAGGCGGGAATCCATGCCGTTTGTCCGAAACGACCGCGGTGGGGGGCGATCAGCCCACGCTGACCAGTTCGATCTCGAAGGTCAGGGCGAAGCCCGCCAGGGGGTGGTTGGCGTCGAGGGTGACGTCGGCGTCGTCGAGCTCCACGATCAGGGCCGGGATCTCGTTGCCGTCGGGGGAGCGCAGGATGAGCTGTTCGCCCAGGGCCGGCTTGATTTCCGCCGGGAAGGACGTGCGCGGGATGCGGATGACCATCTCCTCGTTATGGGCGCCGTAGGCTTCCTCTTCGGGGATGGTCACGGTCACGCTCTGGCCGGGCTCCAGCCCGGTGATGGCCTTTTCGAAGCCGGGAATGACCATGTCCTGGCCGAGGATGACTTCGAGGGGTTCGCGGCCCCGGGAGGAGTCGAACTGGGTGCCGTCGTCCAGGGTGCCGGTGTAGTGAACCAGGACCCTGGTTCCTGCTGCAAGTGCCATGATGCGTCCTTCTTCGGTAAGAGTGTTGGGAAAATTATCCGGCGCGTTCGAGGTCCCTGAGCCAGACCTCCAGGGTGTTGGGCTGACCGGCCTGATGGTCGTCGGGGTAGAGCAGGGCCGACATGTAGAAGACGCTGCCGATGTCCAGGCTGCGCCGGGCGCTCTGGGAAAACATGTCCAGCCGGTGTTCGACCATGGGCCGCCTTTCGGGGCTCACTGCCTCCAGCAGTGGGGCGGCGTCCTCGGCCATGCTCGCCAGGAGCTCCGCCTTGCGGCGCATGCCGTCGCGGTATCCGGCCTCGTCGCCCTTGTTGTGCAGGAACTCCAGGGCGGTTTCCTCCGCCTCCCGGACCAGCCGAATCCGTTCACGCAGAAAATCGAGTAAATTCCTCATGGAGACCTCCGTGTTCTTTCAGGCAGGCTTCAAGCCGCGTGTCCAGGGGGAAGATCAGTCCGTCCCCGTGGGCCGTGTAAAAGGAGCGTTGCCTGCGCTGGAAGCGGCGGATCTGGCTCAGGTTCGAGCTGCCGATGGGGTCGCATTCCAGTACCGGCGAACGCATGGGGTTCTGCAGAAGATCGAAGACCAGGTCTTGGGCATAGGAGATGGCCTCGGAGATGAAGACCTTCTTGCTCGAAAACGGCAGCAGGTCGCGGAAGACGCGCAGGGAATTCTTGTAGGTGCGCTTCTCCACCAGCCGCAGGCTCTGGCGGAAGATGCGCTTCTTGATGAAGAACGGGACCTTTTTCTGTCCCATGGTCGCCACCAGCGTGTCGTCGGCGTCGGGGTGCGGCACGCGGAATATCCGCGAAGCCTGCTTGCGTGGGCATTCGACCTGCAGGTCGGCGAGCATCTCCACATAGGTGTGGGCGAATTTGCCCCGTCCGGCCGAGAAACCGAGCATGTTGGGCACGAAGTAGTTGTGGGCGATGACGTCTGCCGCCAGGTGGGACAGGTAGCCGTAGGCGTAGGCCTGAGTTTCGGCGCTATCGGCCTGGCGCAGCAGGGCCCGCCCCATGTCCCAGTTGTGGGAGTGGGTCGGCGTGTAGGTGCAGCCCTTGCCGATGAAGATGTCGGCCGACAGGCAGCCGTAGAGGTACTGTTCGGGGTGCGACGCCAGGACCGAAGCCAGGGCCGGGGCGAAGAGGTGCAGATGGGCCAGGACGTTGTTGCCGATGGCCATGTGCACCCCGGGCCCCCAGGCCAGGGCGTCCTGGGGAAGGAGAAGGAGAAGCAGAAAAGCGAAGAGAAGGGCCATGTTCCCCCGGGTCAGTTCTTTTCCCGCGTGGCGTGGAAGGTGATGTCCGGCCATTGTTCCATGATGTATTCCAGGCGCCAGGCGCTGTCCACCAGCAGGGCGAGGTTGCCCTCGGAGTCCGTGGACAGGGAGTGGAGCAGGTCCTTCTGGAAGCGGCCGAGCAGGGATTTGTCGTCGCAGTGGACCCAGCGCGCGGCCGAGAGGTTGACCGGGGCGTAGATGGCGTCCACCGAATATTCATCTTTAAGACGCGAAACGATGACGTCAAACTGCAGCACGCCCACGGCGCCCAGGATGTAGTCGTTGCCGATCATGGGCCGGAAGACTTGCACGGCGCCTTCCTCGGCCAGCTGCTCCAGGCCCTTCTGCAGCTGCTTGGCCTTCAGCGGGCTCTTCAGGATGACCTTGCGGAAATGCTCGGGCGCGAAGTTGGGGATGCCCGTGAACTTGAGCTCCTCCTTGGTCGAGAAGGTGTCGCCGATGCGGATGGTGCCATGGTTGTGCAGGCCGATGATGTCGCCCGCGAAGGCTTCCTCCACGCCCGTGCGGTCCTGGGCCATGAAGATGGTGGCGTTCGATATCTGCACGTCCTTGCCGATGCGGTGGTGGCGGATCTTCATGCCCTTGACGTACTTGCCCGAGCAGATGCGCATGAAGGCGATGCGGTCGCGGTGGGCCTTGTCCATGTTCGCCTGGATCTTGAAGACCACGCCCGAGAACTCCTCCTCGAAGGGCGAGACCTCGCGCGTCACGGCCGGACGGGGGCGGGGGTGGGGAGCCAGTTCGACGAAGGTGTCGAGCATCTCCTGCACGCCGAAGTTGTTGATGGCGCTGCCGAAGAAGACCGGGGTCTGGGTCCCGGCCAGGTAGCGCTCCACGGAAAAGGGGTTGCCGGCGCCTTCCAGCAGCTCCAGGTCGCGGCGCAGGTCCTGGGCCTGCAGGCCCAGCAGCTCGTCGAGCTTGGGGTCGTTCACGTCGTCGATGACCACGCCCTGCTGGATGCGGCCGCCGTGGGTGGCCGAGAAGAGGTGGATCTGCTTCTTGTAGATGGAGTAGGTGCCCTTGAAGCCCTTGCCCATGCCGATGGGCCAGCTTAAGGGGGCGCACTCGATGCCCAGGTGCTCCTCGATGTCGGCCAGCACGTCCAGGGGGTCCAGGCCGTCGCGGTCGAGCTTGTTGATGAAGGTCATGATGGGCGTGTTGCGCATGCGGCAGACGTCCATGAGCTTGCGGGTCTGGGCCTCGACGCCCTTGGCGCTGTCGATGACCAGCAGGGCCGAGTCCACGGCCGTCAAAACGCGGTAGGTGTCCTCGGAGAAGTCCTCGTGGCCGGGCGTGTCCAGGAGGTTCACGTCGTAGCCGTTGTACTCGAACTTCATGACCGAGGTGGTCACGGAGATGCCGCGCTCCTGCTCCATCTTCATCCAGTCCGAGGTGGCGTGGCGGGACGCCTTGCGCGACTTGACCGTGCCGGCCATGTTGATGGCGCCGCCGAAGAGCAGGAGCTTCTCCGTCAGGGTCGTCTTGCCCGCGTCCGGGTGGCTGATGATGCCGAAGGTCCGGCGTTTTTCCACGTTCTGTCGAATTTCTCTTGCGAGTGCGCTCATGAGTCTCTCCCGATGCAATCTGGCCCTGTGCCGGGCCAAGGAGGCAGTAGGCGCGATATCGGGAACAGTCAAGGAAGGCAGGGTCCGTTCAAATTGTGAAAATTTTCGCCAATCCCTT
>DPKT01000166.1:0-628 GCA_003542385.1 Desulfomicrobium sp. | reverse complement strand
CATTCAACCGGTTATGGAGGTGTGCCATGCAGTATGCGGAAAAGGATCTGCCCGTTCGGCTGCACGACGGGGAAATGCTCGTCCTGGACGACGGCAATGAGCTGCGCTGGGAGAGCAACGGCGAGGCCAAGGCGGTGTTTGTCGGNNCCCCGGCCAGGAGGAGACGGTCAACGTCGGCGGGAAGAATTTCGTCCTGACCGCCTTTTTCGAGGACGCCCTGGAGGTCAAGAAGGCCTGACGGGCCCGCGGCCTCCGGAGTTCGGCTCCCTCATCGGATGTGACAGGGGACGCATGTCGGTTCCCCGCGTCGGCGTGGCCGTTGCGGGGAACCGGCTTTTCCGGCCCCCTTCACGCCGGGGGCGGGCTGGGTTAGAGACTGCCTTGAGGCGGGAGCGTCCCGTCCGTGGAGGAAACATGATCGATGCGGAAAAAGTGCTCAAGGGACTCCTGGGCAGCAAGGGGGCCCTGGGCGGCCTCGGAAAGGTGACGGGCGGCCTCGGCCGGGGCTCGCTGCCCGGCAAGGCCGCTGTGGGCCTGGGGCTTCTGGGCGTGGCCATGGCCGCCTTCGAACATTTTGCGGAGCAGAAGGGGGCGGCCGCACGGGGGCCGATCCCTGCGGGAGGCCCCG
>DPKT01000258.1 GCA_003542385.1 Desulfomicrobium sp. | reverse complement strand
CTTCGTCCCGGCCCTGGCGACCCTGGAGGGCAGGACCCGGCTGCAGGCCTCGGCCAGACTCGATCTTGAGCGAGGGACTGCGGCCCTCCCGGCCGCCCTGAAGCTTACGGACATCGCGCTGACCCACGGCAAGACCAAGGCGGCCCTAAGCGGCGGCGCCCTGGCCATCGCCTTTTCCGACGCGCTGACCGCGCGCTCGGACCCCGATCAGCGCATGACCTTCGAACGCCTTCAGCTCGGCTCGATCATCCTGGAAAAGGGCGACGTCCGCTACCAGGTCGAGGCCCCGCACAGCGTCCTGGTGGAGGGATGCAGCTTCCGCTGGGCGGGCGGGCGCATCGGCACCCAGGCCTTCCGCGTCAACCCGAGCGTGGAGGACTACACCGTGGAGATGTACTGCGACCGGGTTGAACTGCCCAAGGCACTGGAACAGCTCGGCATGACCCGGGCCAGCGGCGGCGGCACGGCCAACGGACGCATCCCCGTGCGCTGGGCCGGGGGGAAGCTGACCTTCGACAACGGCTTCCTCTATTCCACTCCCGGCGAAAAGGGGGTACTGCGCATCGAGGGCACGGAAATCCTGACCGCCGGGGTGCCGCCGGGCACCCCCCAATACGGCCAGCTGGACCTGGCGTCCGAGGCCCTGAAGGATTTCGGGTACGAGTGGGCCAAGGTGACCATGAACACCGCGGGCGACGAGCTCGTCGTCGCGCTGCAGCTCGACGGCAAACCCGAAAAGCCCCTGCCTTTCGTCTATGACCGCGAATTCGGGGGCTTCGCCAGGGTTTCGGCCAGCTCCCCCGGCTCGGTATTCCAGGGCATCCGGCTGGACGTGAACTTCCGGCTCCCCCTGGACCAGCTCTTGCAATACAGACAGCTCCTGGAACTGATCAACAACGGAGGTTGACGTGCGAACCCCACTCCTGGCCCTGACCGCGATGCTCCTCCTGCAGGGCGCCTGCAGAACCCGCCACGAGGTGCAGATGGCGCCCGTGGAGGTCAAACCCATCCACATCACCATCGACGTGAACGTGCGGGTCCAGAAGGACCTGGAAGATTTCTTCGGCGACATCGACAAGGCCGAGGAGAAACTCAACACGAACAACTGACGGAGAGACCATGCGCACACCTAAATTCCTCATCACGACGATCCTGGCGGCGCTGGCCGTCCTTCTGCTGGCCCAGGCCGGACTGGCCGACGACATCAAGGACCGCATGAAGGCCCGTCTGCCGGTCATCACCGAACTCAAGGCCCAGGGCCTTCTCGGCGAGAACAACAAGGGGTTCCTTGAGTTCCGGGGCGGGCAGCAACCCAAGGCCGACGTCGTGCAGGCCGAAAACGCCGACCGAGCGGCCGTCTACGCGGCCATCGCCCAACGCCAGAAAACAACGCCCGAGTTCGTAGGCCAGGCCCGGGCTGCCCAAATCGCCGAGAAGGAGCCGGCCGGCTTCTGGGTCCAGGACGCGGGCGGGGCCTGGAAGAGGAAGTGAGGGGGAGAGTGGACGGGATGGACTGACACGGACTGACACGGACCGATAAGCCCACCGCGACCTCAAGGGCCCGTGTTCGTCCATGACGTCCACTTCGTCCATGCCGTCCATCCCCAGCCCCCAGCCTTGACGCCCTGGTTTCCCGCCGGTACAGCCTGCCGCTGGACCGCGGCCATTCCCGCCTGCGGCCGCCTCAACCAGGACCTGTCATGAACTCCCGCACCACCCGCGCCAACATCCTTCTTCTGCTGACCGCCATGATCTGGGGCGCGGCCTTCGTGGCGCAGCGCGTGGGCATGGACCACATGGGCCCCCTGACCTTCAACGCCGTTCGCTTCGCCCTCGGCGCGGCGGCACTGCTACCGCTCATCGCCTTCCTGGACAAAAAGCGCACCGTGGCGCCGCCGCCCTTCGCCACCCTGCTCAAAGGCGGCGTCCTCATGGGCCTGGCCCTGTTCCTGGGCGCCTGGCTGCAGCAATTCGGACTGTGCTACACAACGGCCGGCAAGGCCGGGTTCATCACCGGGCTCTACGTCGTCTTCGTGCCGATCATCGGCATCTTTCTCGGCCAGCGCTACGGCACGGGCACCTGGGCCGGGGCGGGGCTGGCCATCGCGGGCATGTACCTGCTGAGCGTGACCGAGTCCTTTTCCATGGACAAGGGCGACGCCCTGGTGCTCATGTCCGCCTTCTTCTGGGGCATCCATGTTCTGCTGGTGGGCAGGCTGACCCAGGGCATCAAGACCGTGGACGCCGTCAGGCTGGCCGCCATCCAGTTCGCCACCTGCAGTCTCATCAGCTTCGCCGGCGCGGCCGCCACCGAGGACATCACCCTGGCCGGCCTGCGGGACGGGCTCATCCCCATCCTCTACGGCGGCCTCATGAGCGTCGGCGTGGCCTACACCCTGCAGGTCGTGGCCCAGCGCGACGCCCGCCCGGCCCCGGCGGCCATCATCCTGAGTCTCGAAGCGGTGTTCGCGGCCCTGACGGGCTGGCTGATGCTGGGCGAAATCCTGACCACGCAGGCCGTTATCGGCTGCGCCCTCATGCTCTGCGGCATGATCTGGTCCCAGGCCAGACCCTGACGAAGGCAGCGCACGCGCCCACAGCAAAGCGGCCGTCTCCCCTGCGGGAAACGGCCGCTTTCGTTTTGACCGGATGACCGCCCCTAGACCGCTATCTCGGGGTGGAAGACGTTGACCTCCTTCAGGTCGTCGCCCAGGTAGGTACGCTCGTTGGGCCCCAGGACACCCAGGGACAGACAGATGAGCGTCCACAGGTGCACCACGCCGTAGTGCCCCCCGTAGTGTTCGCTCAGTTCGTGGATCTGGGCGTGGCAGTTGTGGCAGGCGGCGACGCAGTAGTCGGCCTTGGTGGCCTTGATCTGCTCGTCCTTGACCCGTCCGTAGGCCAGGCGCTGGTCCCTGAACCCCGACTGAAGGAAACCGCCGAACTGGCTGGTCGAGTCCCGATTCATGAGCGACAGCATGAGGCATATTCCGCAGTCATGCCAGGTGCGAGACCGTGTCCTGCAATTCGTCTTCCTCGAACACCTTGAGCCACGCGGTCTGGTCCAGGCTCAGTCCCGACGGTATTGATGATCGCTCCCTCTCGCTGACACGTCCGGATTGCGCGGCCCAGGTTGTCATCACCTGCAATAGATGCCATTGTTCCCCAATAGTTCGGTTCAACGCCGCATTCTCAACCCCCAAACAGGATGCACCATGGACAGCCTGTGGGAAGTGCCTTTCGCGACGGCCCTGCAGCCCCTCATCGACGCATCTCCGGAAGCGATCTTCCTCATGGCCCCCGACGGACGCATACTGGCGGCCAACGCCGCCATGGGCAGACGGGTGCATGCCCGCGCCGCGGAACTGATCGGCAGGAATGTCTTTGATCTCGTCGACCCCGAGTCCGCCGCACGTCGCAGAGCCCACGTCGACACGGTCCTGACCACGGGCAGGCCCGTCGTCTTCCGCGACGAGCGCCTCGGAAAATGCACGGAACACCACCTCCACCCCGTGCCGGATGCGGCCGGCCGGACGGCCTTCGTGGCGGTCTACGCCAGGGATGTCTCGGAAAGCGGCCTCGTCGAAGAGGAGCGCCTCAAGAACGAGGCCATCCTGCGGGAAAGCCAGGCCCTGGCTCATGTCGGAGGATGGGAATGGGACGTGGACCGAAAGCGGATGTACTGGAGCGAGGAGACGTTCAACATTCACGACGTGCCCCCGGAAAAGCGTGAGCAGGGCTCACCAGGCCTCATCCGCAGGAGCATCGAGTGTTACCGGCCCGAGGACAGGGAGACCATCGCAGCCGCCTTCCGCGCCTGCGTCGAGGAGGGTCGGCCCTACGACCTCGAATTCCCCTTCACGTCCTTCGCGGGGCGGAGCCTCTGGATCCGGACCACGGCCCGACCGGTTTGGGAGAACGGGCGTGTGTACAGGGTCGTGGGCAACATCATGGACATCACGGCCCGCAAGAAGTCCCAGGGCCTGCTGGAGGCCCGCGTCCGCCTGAGCGAACTGTCGCTGACCTTGGACACCAAGGCCCTGCTGGGAGCCTTCGTCGACGAGGCCGAATCCCTGACCGGCAGCCGCATCGGCTTTGTCCATTTCGTAGACGAGGAACAGGCGACGCTGTCCCTGCAGACCTGGTCCTCGAGCACCCTCGAGCATTTCTGCACGGCCGCCGGCGAGGGCCTGCACTACCCCGTCGCACAGGCCGGCGTCTGGGTCGACGCCGTGCGGCAGCGCAAGGCCGTCATCCACAACGACTACGCCAGCCTCCCCCACCGCAGGGGCCTGCCGCCCGGGCACGCCCCCCTGGTCCGCGAACTGGTGGTCCCCATCTTCCAGGGCGGCCGCATCGTGGCCGTCTTCGGCGTCGGCAACAAGGACGAGGACTACGACGAGCGGGACATCGAACTGGTCTCGACCCTGGGCGGCATGGCCTGGGACATTCTCTCACGCGCGAAGAGCGAGGAGGCCCTGCGCCAGAGCGAGGAGTACCTTCAGGCGGTCTTCCGCGCAGCCCCCGTGGGCATCGGCGTGGTCAGGAACAGGGTTCTGACCCGCGTCAACGAACGGATCTGCGAAATGACCGGCTACAGCCAGGAGGAGCTCCTGGGGCAGAGCGCGCGCATGCTCTACCCCAGCCAGGAGGACTTCGACTTCGTGGGGCGGGAGAAATACCGGCAGATTCGGGAGAAAGGCACGGGAGAGCTGGAAACCCGCTGGCAACGGAAAGACGGGAGCGTCATTGACGTCCTCATGGCGTCCACCCCACTGGACAGGAGCAACCTCTCCGTCGGGGTCACCTTCACGGCCCTGGACATCACCGAACGCAAACGGATTCAGGCCGAGCTGGTCCAGGCCAACCTCGACCTGTCCGAAACAACGGCCAGGGCCACGGATCTCGCGGCTCAGAGCGAAGCGGCGAACAAGGCCAAGAGCGAGTTCCTGGCCAACATGAGCCACGAGATCCGCACTCCGCTCAACGGGGTGCTGGGCATGCTGCAGCTCATCGAAACGACCGACCTGGACCCGGAGCAGCGCGATTACGTGCGCACGGCCATCACGTCCTCGACCCGGTTGACGCGGCTGCTTTCGGACATCCTCGACATTTCGCGCATCGAATCGGGCAAGCTCGTGCTCTCTGAGACCGAATTCGAAGTCTCGGCGCTCAAGGGCTCGGTCCTCGAACTCTTCGCGCCCATCGCACGAAAAAAGAAGCTCGACCTCCTCTTCCGCCTGGATCCTGGCGTGCCCAGGCACCTCATCGGAGACGAGACGCGCCTGCGCCAGATCCTCTTCAACCTCGTGGGCAACGCCATGAAGTTCACGCAACGGGGCGCGGTCAGCGTGGAGATCTCCCCGCTCCGGCCCCGCTCCGCCTCCGAATGCCGCATACTGCTGTGCGTGAACGACACCGGCGCGGGCATCCCGGAGAACCGGATCAAGGACATCTTCGAGCCGTTCGTCCAGGTCGACGGGTCCTACGTGCGCGAGCACCAGGGGGCCGGCCTTGGCCTGTCCATCGTGCGGCGCCTGGTGCGGATGATGCGCGGGGAACTGTCTCTGGACTCGACCCTCGGCGAAGGGACGACCATCTGCCTTTCCCTTCCGCTGCGCGTGCCGCAGGGCAGGATGCCCGCAGCCCAGGACGGACAGGCAGAGGAATGCCTGCAGCCGGCCTGCCGGATCATCCTGGCCGAGGACGACGAGGTCAACCTCTGGGCCGGTCGGAAGATTCTCGAAAAACTCGGGCACAGCGTGACGCCGGCCGCCAACGGCCAAGAGGTGCTGGACCACCTGGCCCGGCAGGATTTCGACCTGATCTTCATGGACATCCAGATGCCCGTCATGGACGGGCTCGAAGCGACCCGCATCATCCGTGAATCCGCCGCCCTCGGCCCCAAGAAGGACGTCCCCATCATCGCCCTGACGGCCTACGCCATGGACGGAGACAAGGAGAAGTTCCTGGCCGCCGGCATGAACGGATATGCGGCTAAACCCGTAACGATTGAGGACCTCATGCAAAAAATGGCCGAAGTGCTGGCAGGGCAGCGGCGTTAGGGAGCAGACGCGCTTTCCTGGCGCAGGGAAGTTCCCTCGATGTCCAACCACGCGTCCAGCGTGTATGAAATCAGGTCATTTTCATCAGGGTGGTTCGCCGTATAGCGACGACGATTCAGATCTTGGTGGCTCCATGGATTCCGTATCAAACGTCGAAGAAACGTATTCTCATGGACATCCAGATGCCTGTCATGAACCGGCTTGAAGCCAAGATGAGGATTCGCGCTCTTTCCGCCGAACCGGCGGAAACATTCCGATCTTTGCCGTGGCCACCTGCTCCATGCCCGACGAGAGGCGAACGTTCCTCGAGGCGGGGATGAATGGCTGTCTGTGCAAGCCAGTGGCTTTGGAGGATTTGCGGCGGGTACAGAAAAATGATCCGGCCGGGGTGGGTTCGCAGGCGAATCGCCGGATGTGAGGCGTCATTGCCGACCGCTTGAGGATTGGCAGCGGGGGGCCGGCCGGGGCGGTTTCATCAGGCGCCGGAGCCAGCCCATGCCGCCAGCGTGTGCCGCTCTTCCCTGGAGGTCCGAATTCCGCCATTGCCTCCGGGGCGGGAAGTGGTTAGATGTTTGTAACAGAGAACACGCCACAAGGATCTTCCCTTGTGGCTTTTTTTTCCCACCGTCATTCCAGAGGATCCATCATGTCCGAGAAACTGATACAGGCCGGCAGTTCCGTCGAATCCCAGTGCAGAAAATGCAAGACCGTGACCGACCACCATGTCGTGGTCATGGACGGCGCGCTCATCGTCAAGGTCGAGTGCAAGGTCTGCAAGGGCCGCCACGCATACAAGGCCCCGAATGCCGAGCCCAAGGCCAAGGCCCCCGCCGCCGCACGCCCCAAGAAGACCGCCGCGACCCCGACCGGCCAGCCGTCTTTG
>DPKT01000270.1 GCA_003542385.1 Desulfomicrobium sp. | reverse complement strand
CGGGGCCGGCTTCGGCCCCGGGGAGGTGGCGGCCTACATCCTCTTCGGCCTGCCGGACCAGGACGCGTCCGAGGTGGAGCGGACCATCGCCCTGGCCAGGGCCTGGGGCGTGCGGCCGGAACTGGCCCATTTCACGCCGATCCCGTCGAGCCCCCTCTTCGACCGGGCATGCGAGGTTTCGCCCTGGCCCCTGCGCACGGAGCCGGTTTGCCAGAACAATTCCATCTGGCCCTGTGTTCCGGGCGGGTACTCGCCGCAAAAGGCCCGCCGCTGGCAGGAACTGCTCACGAAGGTTTGAGGGTTTCGGCGGGCTTTGACTCCCGCGGGTCTTCGACGAACAGATCAAGCCGGGCGTGCTCGCTCACGGCCATGACGGCCGGATGCTTCAGGCGTCGTTCCGCCGAAATGGCGTAATATCTCACGTCAATGTCATGGGCCTTGCCAACGGCCTCCACGCCGTACAGGCGCGGCACCTCTTCGTCCATCACGCTCGGTGCGGGAAACAGCCCGAGGCCGGCCTGGCCGAAGGTCTTCATCAGTGCCGTGTCGTCGAATTCCCCCACCACCTGCGGTTGTATGGCGTGCTCGTCGAACCACCTGCCGAGAATGCCGTGCGGTGCGGCGCTGCCCGACGGGATGAGCAGGGGTGCCCCATCCAGCGATTGCGGAAATCCGGGGCCGAAGCGGCGCGCCAGGGCTTCGGTGCCGAAGAAGGTGACTGCGCAGCGGCCCAGAAGATGGTTGTAGCCCTTCACCCCCAGCTCCGGAGGGAGCTTGCGGTCCGCGATGACGAGGTCGAGCTTGTGTATGGCCAGCTCGGCGAAGAGGTTTTCCAGCCTGTCCCTGTGGCAAAAGAGACGCACGGGCCTGTCCAGGCGCAACGCAGGGGCCAGGAGCCGGAAGGCGATGGACTTCGGCACCGGCTCAGCCAGGCCTACGCGAAACGGCAACGCCTCTTCAGGCGGAGAGTTTTTCAGGATGTCGGACAGTTCCTTGCCGATCTGGAATATCTCGTCGGCGCGGGACAGGACCAGTTTGCCGGCTTCGGTGATTTCAAGCCGCTTCCCCGACCTGCGGAACAGAGAGATGCCCAGGTCCTTTTCCAGTTCGCCGATCTGCCCGCTCAAGGTCTGGGGAGTCAGGTGCATCCGGACGGCGGCGCGTCGGATGCCCCCCGCCATGGCCACGTTCCAGAAATAATAGAGCTGCTTGTAGTTGAGCATGGTTGGGACTCGCATTGTCAATTTTTGCCGAACAATTCATCAGGTAAATACGAATTTACTTGCTGCAAAAAAATGATAGGCGCAAGAGCTGGGTTGCGGGCTGGCGGGCTCGATGACGGCTTCAGGCCGCAGAGGGGTTTCGCCGGGCCGGAAACATGATCCAAGGAGGGAGCGGAATGACTCCGATAGTTGGCGTGATCATGGGGTCCTCGTCCGATTGGGAAACCATGCGGCATTGCGCGCAGACGCTTGAATTGTTGACGATTGCGCACGAGGTGCGCGTGGTTTCGGCGCACAGGACGCCTGATCTCCTTTTCGAATACGCGTCAGGAGCCGAGGGGCGGGGCCTCGAGGTCATCATCGCCGGCGCCGGGGGCGCGGCGCACCTGCCCGGCATGGTGTCGGCGAAAACGCTGCTCCCCGTTCTGGGCGTCCCGATCCGTTCCAAGGCGCTGAACGGCCTGGACTCCCTGCTATCCATAGTTCAGATGCCGGCCGGTGTGCCCGTGGGGACCCTGGCCATCGGCCGGGCCGGCGCGGTCAATGCGGCTCTTTTGGCCGCCAGCATCCTCTGCGCCAGGCATCCCCGGCTGCGCGAGGCCCTGGCCGGATACCGGCGGGGTCAGACCGAAGCGGTCCTTGCCAATCCCGTCCCCGGGACGGAAGCATGATCATCGGGGTTCTCGGCGGCGGACAACTGGCCCGCATGCTCGCCCTCGCCGGGTTGCCGCTCGGCTTCCGGTTCGTGTTCTTCGATCCCGCGACAAATCCCTGCTCGGCGCCGCTCGGAGAGCACATGCAGGGCGAGTTCACCGATCGGTTCAAGCTCGAGCTTTTTGCCCGCCGAGTGGACGTCGTGACCTTCGAATTCGAGAACATCCCCCTGGAATGCATCGAGTTTCTCTCGGCACGAACGGTCGTGCACCCTGGCCCCGGGGCCCTGGCCTTGTCCCAGGACAGGCTGCTCGAGAAACAGCTCTTCCGTGAACTCGGCATTCAAGCCCCTGTCGTGCGGGGCGTGGATTCTCTGGAAGCACTCGAAGCGGCGGTCATGGAGATCGGGCTGCCCGCAGTGCTCAAGACCCGCACCCTCGGGTACGACGGCAAGGGGCAGCACGTCCTGCGCGGTCCCGACGATGTCGCCAAGGCCTGGCAGCTTCTGGGGGGATTTTCCCTTGTCCTGGAGCGGCTGGTGGAGTTCGATCGCGAGATCTCCATCCTCGCGGTCAGGCGTGCTTGTGGAGACATGGCCTTCTATCCCCTCAGCGAGAATGTGCACCAGGCGGGGGTACTGCGTTTTTCGAGGAGCTGCCCGGACGATCCGTTCCAGGGCCTCGCGGAGGAGATGGCGGGAAAGCTGCTGCGGCGTCTGGATTATGTCGGGGTTCTCGCCCTGGAGCTCTTTCAGGTGGGAGAGACGCTGCTGGCCAATGAGATGGCCCCCCGGGTGCACAATTCAGGGCATTGGACCATCGAAGGGTCCGAGACGAGCCAGTTCGAGAACCATTTGCGTGCCATCGCGGGGCTCCCGCTGGGGAAGACCGCAGTGACCGGCCATTCGGCCATGGTCAATTTCATCGGCAGGAAGCCTGACCTCGCGAAGCTGCTGGCCCTGCGCGGTCTGCACGTGCACCTCTACGGCAAGTCGGAGCGGCCTGGCCGCAAGGTCGGGCACGCCACGCTGTGGTGCAGGAGCAAGGGGGCGTTCACGGAGGGGTGCAGGGCATTGCGATCCCTGTATTGACTCTCGAGGCCGGTTCGCGCCTCGTCTGGGCGGTGCGGGACGAGGGTGCCTATTCGGCGTCGACCCGCAGCAGATCCTCGTCTTCCAGGTCTTCGGGGTATTCCCCGGAATCAAGGTCGCAGAAGCCGAAGCCCACGGAGCACATGGGCAGCCCAAGGAGTTCCACCAGGCTCAGGTGACGGTCCACGGCCAGGGAAAAACCGCAGTCCTGATCGGGGCAATGCAGGATCTCGCTGATCTCCTCGCTCGTGACGTCGGTGTTGAACAGCTGCGCCAGGAGCTCGGGCTTGCCGCCCAGGCTCTTGCCCCTGCCGTCTTGGTCCAGGGACGGGGCTGCGGATTTGTAGGTATCCACAAGTTCACCGTCCGAGTACAGCCAGTAGCAGAACCGCTCTTCGTCTACTGTTTTGACGGCAAGAGCCGGGCACCCGAAGTAACCCGACAGGTCTTCGGCCAGATCGGTCAGGATGGAGGGTTCACCTTCGTCGCTGTCCATCTCGTAGACGGTGGTCAGTCCGTCCTCGGTCGGCGAGACGAAGGCCGACTTTCCCTGGTTGCCGAGTTCCTGCAGAATATCCTGCGCCTGCGGACCTTTGAGCGTGATGTTTGCGTAGATGGTTCCCATATGAGGTTTCTTCAAACAGATTCTTGGTGAAGATGCAAGCCTGTGGATAACGTGTTTCGGATAATCGATAATATAGGATATCCTTCTGTTTTTTAACCGGATTCGTGGTGTTTTCGAGGCCATGTCGAGAAAGCGGCGCGTGCTTTCGGGGGCTTGAGAAAGGCCGAAGCTTCGCGTACCGGCAGACGACGGGGGGCGCGCGATGCGGCCGGCGGTTCCGGCTCCCTCCGTCAGGCCGGCGCGGCCCATGCGTACAGGTACGACTATTCGATGTCTTTTCATACTTTGGAGGATTCATGAGTGCAGTGAAGGCGATGTGTACGGACAAGGCGGGCAAGGGTGTGGTCATCCAGGGCAACATGGCCTTCGCCGTGGGGTGCGTGCGGGCGGGAATCCATGCCGCGGACGGCTATCCGGGCACGCCCAGCACCGAGGTCATCGACAAGGGCCTGTCCCAGGTCCAGGACATGATCACCGTGGGCTGGTCCGTGAACGAGGCCGTGGCCGCGGGCGTGGGCTTCGGCCATACCCTGGCCGGCAGCGATTGCGTCGTGACCATGAAGATCCCCGGCCTGTTCCAGGCCGCCGACGTCATCACCAGCGCCGCCTTCTACACCGGCCGGCGCGGCAGCCTCGTCTACTACATCGCCAGCGACTACACGCCCAGCTCCACCCAGCATCTGGTGGACCCCCGCTATGTGCTCAAGAGCTGCTGCGTGCCGGTCTTCGAGCCGCGCAGCCATCAGGAAATGCACGAGGCCGCGCGCATCGCCGCCGATCTTGGACGGCAGTTCAACACCCCCGTGGCCGTCATCGCCTCGGGCGTGCTCTGCCACAGCGAAGGGCTGGTGCGGCTCATGGACACGGCCGTGCGCGAAAAAGCGCCCCTGCCCGAAAAGATGAGCGATTTCATCACCCTGCCCAACCGGGCGCGCATGTTCCACGACCAGGTCCGCACCACGCGCATCCCGGCCCTGCGCAAGATGGTCGAGGAAAGCGCGCTGAACACGTGGACCAAGGGCGACGGCAGCGTCGGCATCATCACCCACGGCGTGAACGGCCTCTTCGTCGAGGAGGTCAAGGCCGCCACGGGCAAGAACATCGACGTCCTGTCCCTGGGCTTCACCTACCCCCTGCCCATGGACCTCATCCGCCGCTTTTGCGAGAGCGTCTCGGGCCCCGTCTTCGTCATCGAGGACGGCTACCGCTTCATCCAGGAGAGCATCCTGGCCGAAGGCATCGCCGTTGAGGGCAAGGGCCAGGACGAGACCGTCACCGAGTGGTCCCCGGCCCTCATCGCCGCCCGCCTGGGCCTGGCCTCGCCGGCCGGCAAGTCCGAAGTGGCCAGTCTGCCGCGTCCGCCCATGATCTGTGCGGGCTGCCCGTATCGCCTTTTCGGCCAGATCGTCGGCAAGATGCGCAGGAAGGGCAAGCTCGAAGCCGTGTTCGGCGACATCGGCTGCAACACCCTGCTGCACTTCCTGAACGCCATGGATACGGCCCTGGCCATGGGCGCCAGCGAAGCCAAGCGCCTGGGCTATGTCCTGTCCCGGCCCGAGGCGGCAAACAAATGCCTGTCCGTGCTCGGCGACGGCACCGAATGCCACAGCGGCCTGGACGCCACGCGCAACACCATCTTCCGCAACATCCCCGGCGTTAAGGTCATCCTCAACAACGAGTGGACGGCCATGACCGGCGGACAGCCCTCGCCGACCTCCCCGGCCAACCTGGCCGGGGACCCCAACGTCTTCGACCTGAACGGAAGCCTCAAGGCCCACGGCGCCAATGTGGTCGAAGTCAGCGGCTACGAAAAGAAGGATCTCGAAAAGGCTCTGAAAAAAGCCCTGGCCGACGCCGAGGCCGGCACCTTCACCACCCTCGTGGTCACGGGCACCTGCATCCGCAAGATGCCCAAGGAGTCCTACGGCGTGAAAATGGCCGTGGACCCGGAGCTGTGCATCCGCTGCGGCATGTGCCAGATCTGCT
>DPKT01000219.1 GCA_003542385.1 Desulfomicrobium sp. | reverse complement strand
AATAAAATCACGTCTGGCGAATAGGAATTGATATGCATAAGAGGCGTTGAGTAATTATCGGTAAAATAAAGAAAATCGCCCCGGGACTGACTCAATCCCGGGGCGATCATGCGACAATCAGAGTTCGGAATTATTTTTTCCGTTCAAGACACAGGGCATGTGTCGTGCAGGCCGTCACGCAAGCCGGCTCAAGTCCTGCATCGAGCCTGTCCATGCAGTAGTCGCACTTTCCCACGACGTTCTCTTCTTCATGCAGAACGGGGATGTTCCATGGGCAGGCGGAGATGCACGATTCGCATCCGATGCAGAGTTCCTTGATCACGTAGACCAATCCGTCGGATTCCCTGCGCACCATGGCTTGGGTCGGACAGGCTTCGACACATGCCGGGTCCTCACAGTGGTAGCAGCTGCGGAAGGACGGCTTCATGACGATCTTGCCGTTCTTGAATTCCGGAGCCCCGGAAGTGTGCACGGCGTACTTGATGCCGACGGGATTGTTGTTCTTGACCTTGCAGTGCACCTCGCAGGCTTTGCAGTGGATGCAACGCGACTTGTCCAATTTCATTCTGTAGTTGCTCATCGTTGCCTCCCCTAGATTTTGCGCACGCCGACGAAGTGTTCCTGCATGGACAGACATCCGCCGCCCTTGTCCCAGCATTCCAGGCCGCCGGGCATGAGTTCGTTGTCGGCTGCGCCCTTGCCGATGGCCCTGGATTCAGCGGGCAGCTTGTGGCCGAACCCGTGCACCATGAACAGGGCTTCGGGATGCACGCACTCGGTCACGAAGGCCTTGAGCCTGCCGGTCTGGCCTTTGCCCGAGAAGACCTCGACCAGGTCGCCGTCGGCGATGCCCAGCTTCTCGGCGCGGCTGGGGTGAATCCAGGCCACGTTCTCTGGCATCTGTTCGGCCAGCAGGGGGTTGTTCACGGTGTGCCCCTGGGTGTGGACGCCGACGCGGCCGAAGGCGATGCGGAACATGCCCTCGGGCGGGCTCGCCGGCGAAACGTACGGAGGAAGGGTCTCGTGTCCGGCCTTGGCCCACTTGCCGCTGACCATCTCGATCTTGCCCGAGGGCGTCGGCAGCGTGATCTCGGACATGGGGCGGTAGAGGGGCTTGTCGGCCAGTTCCACGAAGCCCTTGGCGTCGAAGTCCTCGATGGTCACGCCCGTCTCCTGGAGCTGGTAGTTCCAGATGTCCTCGATGCTGTCGAAGGACAGGCCTTCGATGCCCAGGCGCTTGGCCAGTCCGCAGAGGATCTCCCATTCGGCCTTGGAGTCGAAGGTGGGCTCCTGGACGCGCTTGCGCACGAAGAACTGCGGCTTGAGGCCCGCCTTGCCGGCGATGATGCTCTCACGTGCCAGGTAGGTGGACAGGGGCAGAACCACGTCGGAGTGCCAAGCCGTGTCGGACCAGGAGAAGGTGATGCTGACCAGCAGGTCGAGCTTCTCCCATTTCTTCTTTACGGCCTCGGGGTCCGGCATGGCCATGAGGGGGTCGTGGCGGAAGCAGAGGTAGGCCCGGATGGGGTACGGTTCGCCCGTGACGATGGCGTCGTAGGCCAGGTTCACGAGGCCCGGGCCGGCGTCGAACTGCGGGTACTTCCAGCCCACGCCGTCGGCGCGCTTCTCTTCGGGTTTGGGGAAGAGGTCCACGAGCTTCTTGAGGCCCTTGCGGCCCACTTCCTTGGCCGTGTTGACGAAGGGCAGCCCGCCCTTGGCGGCGAAGGCGCCGAGCAGGGCGTTGATGATGTAGGCCGTGCGGCAGACCTGGAAGGAGTCGTTGTAGCGGGCGACCATCCAGCCGGGGTGCCAGATGACGCTGGGCGCTGCCGCCGAAAGCTGGCGGGCCAGGTCGCGGATGCCCTCGGCCGTGGCGCCGGTCTCGGCGGCGGCCCACTCGGGGGTGTAGGGTTTGACGAATTCCTTGAGGCGGTCGAAGCCTTCCACGAACTGCTCGACGTATTCCTTGTTGTAGAGGTCGTCGTAGATCAGGGCGTGGATGACGCCCAGGTTGAAGGCGTAGTCCGTGCCGGGGCGGATCAGGAAGAAGTTGTCGGCCTTGCTCGCGCTGACCGTGCCGCGGATGTCGATGACGGTCAGCTTGGCCCCGCCGGCCATGCCGTCCAGGGTCGCGTTGACCTCGGCGACGTTGATGGCCTCCATGATGTTGCGGGTCTGGAGGATGATGTGCTTGGCGTTGCGCAGGTCGTAGGCGACCATCTTGCGGCCCACGCCGATGACGGACTGGGCGCCGTGCTGCACGTTGCGGGCGCAGGACGCGTCGTGGTTGCAGTAGTTGGGCGAGCCTATGCCGAGCATGAAGGCCTGGTGGAGGTCCGGGAAGGGGCCTCCGCGGTCGGACCAGAGCACCGAGCGGGGCCCGTGCTCGGCCATGATGCCCTTGAGCTTGTCCGCCACGTAGTCCAGGGCCTCGTCCCAGGACACGGACCGCCATTTGCCCTCGCCGCGTTCACCGACGCGGATGAGGGGGGTCTGGGGTTTCTCCGGATCCTGCTCCAGGGCGATGCCCGCCGCCCCTCGGGCGCACAGGCCGCCTTTGAGGGGAGAAAATTCGTTGCCTTGAATGCGCACGGCCTTGCCGTCGCGCACGTCCACCTGGATCGGGCAGCGCACGGTGCACATGCCGCATACACTGAACACAGACTTGGTTGCCGTCATGGCCATCCCCCGCTTGTAGGTGCGGAACCGGAAACGGCTCCGCCTGATGATTGGTCGATATGATTGTCCGTCAGTACCCCCCGACGCCGCACATGGAAAACGCACGGCAACTGTGACACCGATTTCACAATCCAGCGCTCCGTGACCGCACCTTTGCCCGGTCGTTTTCCCGGAGCTTGTATCAAAAAGCCATAACCCGTCCGTGACCCATGGACTATGCCGTCCTAGTCGGTTGTTCCGGGGAACCCGGCACCCAGGATCGTCAGGCCGCGAATCCGACCCAGGAAGGCCCCCCGGACCACATCCGGCCGATCCTCCCCAAGGCGCAGGGTGGAGATGACCAGACGCCCGAGCACGGCCCGCCCTTCCCCGCCGCCGGGGAGCGACGTGCGCACTCCCCAGATGTTGTGCAGCAGGAGGGGTTCGCCCCGCCCGTCGGCGCCGAGATAGAGCCCGATATGCCCAGGCAGCCAGAGGAAGGACGCAAAGGGCACGCCCTGGGCCCGGATGGCGTTCAGCTTGGCCTCGTCATCCATCCCTTCCAGAGAGACGAACTTCCCGCCAAGCCTGGCCTGCTGGGCAGAGTTGCGCGGCAGCCAGACCCCGAAGGGCAGGAACAGGTCGCGCAGGGTGGAGGAGCAGTCGCGGTTCTCGAACATCCCGCCCCACCCATAAAGCTGGCCGGACATGGCGTCGGCCAGGCCGGCGATGGACCGTGAGGTCAGGGGCAGGGGCATGAGCGCGGCCTGCAGGGAATTGAGCGCCGCCAGGGCAACCTCGGCCCGGCCCGTGGCCCCACGGACCGGCACCTTGACCGTCAGCGTGTCCCCGTCCCTCGAATGGAGAGGGAAGATGGCGCCGATGTGGGTCTGCCCGAGAAACCGCCCGCTGCCGACGAGGGGGGTGTCGTCCAGAAGCAGGGCGGCCATGACCCGGGTCTGGTACTGTGCTCGAAAATCCGGGTCGGCCATGGCCACGTCCTCGCTGCGCACCCATCCGTTCACGAACGCCGTCTCGACGAAATACCAGGCGTGGTCCGAAGTGGCGTGGGCAATATAGACGGGCTGCCCCATCCACATGGCGCTGTTCTGGAAATAGTCGAAGGGGAACCCCTCGCCCGGCCGGGCTGGATCCAGGAAGAACGGGCGCATGGACGGCAGGACGCGCACGGACGTGTTGCGCGTGACGATGGCCGGAATCCCGAGGGAAGGGTAGGCGCCCATGTCCTGGAGTGCCACCAGCCGTTCCCAGCGATCTTGGGGATACGGCTGCAGATTCTCGGCGTAGCCCTGCCTCTTGCCGTAGGCGTCCACCCCCCAGAAGGCCTGGGCCCTGGTCAACGATGCGCGGACAAGATGCCAGGGGGCGAAAAAGCGTTCGATGGCCAGGTCGTGCAGAGCCGCCTGTTCGGCCTCCGGCAGGAGCGGCAAGTCCGAGACGGGGGCCGCGTCGGCGGCCAGTTGGGGGACGTCGAGGCGCACCTCGGGCATCAGTTCCGGACGCGAGGGGATGGCGATCTCCCCGGGTGCTGGTTCGGAAGGCGTCGGGACTGGTTTGGCCGCACAGGCGGCGAGCAGGGCCACGACGGCCACGGCCAGGGCTGTCCGGAACCGGAAGGAGAAACGACGCGTCATTCGTGTATCCATTGAATAATATTTCCGAAGACCCGGCCGAGGCCGATCAGTAGACCTTGCGCCGCGAAAAACCCTTGCCGATGACGTTGAACGTGTTCTCGAAGATGACGAAGGCCTCGGGGTCGATGGTAAAGATCATTTCCTCGAGCTTCTTCTGCTGCACGTTGTTGACCACGGTCATGACCACCTGCTTGGGCAGGCCGGTGTAGCCGCCCTGCCCTTCGAGCAGCGTCACTCCCCGATGGGCTTCCTTGATGATGGCGTCGGCGATGGGCCGGGCATGGTCCGAGACGATGAAGACCAGCTTACGCTGATTGAACATGCTCAGGACGTAGTCCGTGATCTGCGCCGTGACGAAGACCAGGATCAGGGAGTACATGACCAGGTCCGGGTCCATGAGGGCAAAGCTGACGCCGAACAGGGCGGCGTTGAAGAGGAAGCTGATCTGCCCGATGCGGAAGCCGAAGCGCTGGTGCAGGATGATGCCGATGA
>DPKT01000087.1 GCA_003542385.1 Desulfomicrobium sp. | reverse complement strand
CCGCCGCCAACCCCGGCGCGGCCGGGGATTCCATGGGCATGGGCGTGGGCTTCATGATGCCGGCCCTCATGGCCCAGGCCATGCAGTTGGCGGGCCAGGCGTCGCAGGCGCCCCAGGCGTCCCAGGCCCCGGGCCTGCAGTGCCCCGAGTGCCGCCAGCCCATCCGCCAGGACGACAGGTTCTGCCCGTCCTGCGGCCATCAGCTCGTGGTCTTCGAGCAGTGCCGCGGCTGCGGCAAGAACCTGGCGCCGGGCACGCGCTTCTGCCCCCGTTGCGGCCAGCAGGCCGGAAGCGCGCGGGAGACGGTCAAGTGCCCGTCCTGCGGGCAGGAGAACCTGGCCTCGTCCACGTTCTGCAACCATTGCGGTGAGCGCATGGCCTGAGCATGACCGAGGCCCTGCTTTCCCATCAATGTCCGCAGTGCGGCGCGCCGGTCGAGCTTGACGAAACGGACAGGATCTTCGCCTGTCCGTTCTGTCAGGTCCGCCTCTTCATCCACTCGGGCGGCCCTTTCCGCTACTTCCTGAAGCCGCGCATCGAAAGCCCGGACACCCTCGTCTACGTCCCGTACTGGCGCTTCCGCGGCAACGCCTTCGTCCTCGACCCGCAGGCCATGCGCCACAAGATTCTCGATTCGAGCCTGCTGGCCGTGGACATCCCGGCCCTGCCCCCGTCCCTGGGCCTGCGCACCCAGGCCATGAAGCTGTCCTTTGTCGAGCCGACCACGCCTGGCCTCTTCCTGCCCCCGACGTTCGACAACGGGGACTTCAAGACCCGCCTGCTCAAGGCCGTTCCCGGCCTGGCCGCGTCGTCGGGGCCCAGCCTCACGGCCTGCGTCGGCGACGTCATGTCCCTGATCCACCTGCCGGTCTTCCAGGGCAAGAACCTCGTGGACGGCCTCACGGGCAAGCTCCTCGGTCCGGCCTGCATCGACGAGACCCGACTCGAAAAGGCGGGCAGCCACCTGCGCTTCTCCTCGACGCTGTGCCCCCAGTGCGGCTGGGACCTGGTCGGCGAGCGCAGCAGCCTGGTCCAGACCTGCCCCCACTGCGACACGGCCTGGGAGCCCGGCCCCGAGGGCGGGACGCGCGTCACGCCACACTTCCTGCAGACGTCGGAGCAGCCGGCCCTGTACCTGCCCTTCTGGAACCTGCACTTCCGCGCCAAGGGCTTCCGCCTGCAAACCTGGGCCGACCTGATCCGGCTGACCAACCTGCCGCGGGCCCTGCTGCCCTGGATGGAATCCACGGCCTTCTCCTTCCGGGTCCCGGCCTTCAAGATCAGACCGGAACTCTTCCTGAACCTGAGCGCCCAGGTCAGCCTCTACCAGCCCGACGCCCCGGAACTGGAGACGCTGCCGAAGACCCCGCTGCATCCCGTCACGCTGCCGCAGAAAGAGGCCTTCCAGGCAGTCCCCGTGGTCCTCGGCCGCCTCGCCCCGGCCCGCAAGAACCTCTTTCCCAGAATCCAGGGCGGCTCGCTGCAACCCCTGGAGGCGAGCATCGAATACCTGCCCTTTGTCGACGCGGGTCATGAACTCATCCAGCCGGAGATGAACATGGCCATTCAGAAAAACGCCCTCTACTGGTCTGCAACGCTCTGAAAAAAAAGCGCCCCGGCACGACTCCGGAGCGCTTTTTCCACGACAAGCGAAAGCGCGGCGTGACCGCCCGAATTCCCGGACAGCCCCCGCGTGAAGGACATCGCCACTATTCTTCCGGGAAAACAGGATCCCGGGGGGACAGTCCCATCATCTTGGAGGCGTTGTGCAACCGTAGCCGAACATCGTCGAGATCGTAGGGTCTGGAGACGTAGTCGTCGGCTCCGGCGGTGATGCAGGCCCTTATGGCGCCCACCGCCCCGCGCGGCACGCCGCCCATGACAAAGGCGTCCCGCAGGGACTCGTCGGAGCGCAGGCGGCCGAAAAACTCCTCGCAGTCCAGAAAGTCGGCATGCCAGTCGGCCAGGACGACCCGCGGTGCAGCGGCGGCCCTGAGCGCGGACCAGGCCGTTTCCTCGGACTCGGCCACCGCGCAGTCGAAACCCCAGGTCCGCAGAGCCTTGACCAGCACATTGCGGGACAGGCACGCCTCCTCGACGATCACGATGATGGGCCCCTTGTTCACGCTCTCCTCCTGCAAATCGTGTACATTTCCTTGCGGTCCGCGGCGCACGCCGGACGGGACCGTGTCATTACCGGGGATTCACCCCTTCGCCGACTCCGAGGCCCCCGCCTCGGCAACCTGCCCGGCGGCTTCTGAACGTTGGATGACATGCCCGAAGATGTATGTACAGATGGGCACGCCCAGCACCAGCCCCCAAATGTGGAAAAGCTTGGCCCCGATGGTCAGGATGAACAGCACGATGACCGGGTTGATGCGCATGTAGGAGCCGTAGATCCTCGGGTTCAGCACATAGCCCTCGATCAGGTGTATGACCGTGATCATGACGATGGCCAGGAGCATGGTCGTCAGGCCCGATGCCTGCAGGGCGATGAGGCATATGGGCACGGAGCTGATGAAAACGCCCAGGACGGGAATGAAGCTGCACAGAAAGACGATGACCGTCAGAAAGGCCATGCTCGAACCAAGCCCCAGCAGGGACACGCCCAGGGCCGTCAGGATGGAGTTCAGCACGGCGATGGCGAACTGCGCCTCCAGGGACTTGCCCAGAACCGTGGCGAAATCGCGGATGCTGCCCGCCACCTCCCGGTAGACGAAATCGAGCCTGGATTTTTCCAGGGAGCGGACGCTGGCGCTCAGGCGCGGCAGGTCGAGGACGATGAGGAAGGAGAAGAGCAGGGCCAGGAGAAAGGCCGAGGCGATGGCGGCGATGCGCCCGCCCACGCCGCGCACGAGGTCGAGAAGCTGGTTGACCTTGTTCTGTCCGTCGGGGTGTTCGGCCAGGTTGAAGACCTGCTGCAGCAGGGCCGCGACCCTGGACTTGCCCATGACCGGCGCGCCGTGTTCCCCGCTCGTCCCCAGTTCCGGAATGGCGTTGGCGATGAGCGGATAGCGTTCGCCGAGGGCCCCGAGTTCCTGGTCCAGGCGCTGGACGTACTGCGGCAGCTGCGTGACGAAAAGGACCGTCTGCTCCTTGGCGCGGGGCACGAGAAAGACGCCCACGGCCACCAGCACGCCGAGAAACAGCGTCGTGACCAGCACCACGCGCGTGGCGCGGTGCGGGATCAGGTTCTGCAGGTGGTTCACGCCGCGGTTCTGCACGTAGCCGAAGACGAAGGTCAGGAAGAGCAGCAGGAAGAAGGACCGCAGGATGAAGACCACCCCGAAGACGCCGCCCCAGACCATGACCCTGATGAGCGTGGGTTTGGCCCTCTCGGAGAGGCTGCACGGGTCGGGACTGCACTGCAAGTTCATGAATATACCTCAAGGGAGTATGTGCCGGCCGTCTCCGTCGAGAAACGGCCTGCCGTAAGCGGTGCCGGCCAGGCCCAGAAAACCGGCCAGGGTTGCGCCGATGTCGGCCAGGGTGGGGCGAACCCCGATGCTTCCGGATTTTAGCCCCGGGGCCGAAGCCAGAACGGGCACCCGCTCGCGGGTGTGGTCCGTACCGGCCCAGGTCGGGTCGCAGCCGTGGTCCGCCGTCAGGATGCACAGGTCGCCGGGCGCAAGCCGCCGGAGAAGCTCGGGCAGGCGGGCGTCGAAGGATTCCAGCGCGCGTGCGTACCCGGCCACGTCCCGACGATGGCCGTGAACGGAATCAAAATCAACGAAATTCGTCACCACGAGGGTCCTGTCCCCGGCCCCGTTCCAGGCCGCGAGCGTCGCGTCCATGAGGCCGTCCTGGCCGTGGGCGCGAATGCTTCTCGTCACGCCTCGATGGGCGAAAATATCCGCAACCTTGCCTACGCACAAGACCGTTCCGCCGGCCTCGGTCAGCCCGTCGAGGATGGTCGGTGTCGGGGCGGGGATGGAGAAATCCCGGCGGTTGCCGGTGCGCCTGAACGTCGCCGCGTCCTCGCCGACAAAGGGACGCGCGATGACGCGGGCGATGCGCAACTCGTCAACCAGGATCCGGGCCACGGCGCAGACCTCCAGGAGGCGTTCCAGCCCGAAGCGGGTTTCATGGGCCGCGATCTGCAGGACGGAGTCCGCCGAGGTGTAGACGATGGGCTTGCCCGTACGCAGGTGCTCCTCGCCCAGGCGGGCCAGAATCTCGGTGCCCGAGGCCTTGCAGTTGCCGAGCACGCCGGGCAGGCCCGCGCGGGACGAGAGTTCGTCCAGCAGCGCCTGCGGCACGGACTCTTCGGCGGGCGCGAAATAGCCCCAGTCGAAGAGCACGGGAGCCCCCGTCATCTCGAAATGCCCGCTGGGTGTGTCCTTGCCGCGGCTGATCTCGGTGGCGCAGCCGTACGCGGCCGTGACGGGACCGGCCGGGGCCAGGCC